>CAMWJT010000211.1 GCA_947174625.1 uncultured Ruminococcus sp. | reverse complement strand
TATTATTAATTTTAGATCATAAATCTGTCGATTGGATGCACTGCGCATGGCATTTGAAGGGCTTTCTGATAAATTAAGCAATGTATTCAAAAAACTGAAATCACACGGCAGACTCACAGAAAGTGATGTCAAAGAGGCAATGCGTGAAGTCCGCCTTGCGCTTCTTGAAGCCGATGTCAGCTATAAAGTCGTCAAGGATTTTGTCGCAAAAGTCTCTGAAAGAGCAATCGGCGAAGATGTCCTTTCCAGTCTCACACCGGCACAGCAGGTCATCAAGATTGTCAATGAAGAATTAATTCAGCTCATGGGCAATGATAACGCAAGGATCAATATTGCATCCAGACCGCCGACTGTCATGATGATGTGCGGTCTGCAAGGTTCGGGCAAGACAACCCATTCTGCAAAGCTTGCAAAATATCTCAAAGCCGAGGGACACAGACCGCTCCTGGTTGCATGTGATGTGTATCGTCCTGCGGCAATCCAGCAATTGCAGGTTGTCGGCGAAAAAGCGGGTGTTCCGGTTTTTGAGATGGGGCAGATCAATCCTGTAGACATTGCTGTAGCATCCGTGAAGCATGCAAAAGATTACGGTCATGATATTGTGATTCTTGATACTGCCGGACGTTTGCATATTGATACGGAACTGATGCAGGAATTGCAGAACGTGAAGGCTGTCACAAATCCGGATGAGATCATGCTCGTAGTGGATGCCATGACCGGACAGGATGCTGTAAACGTTGCCAAAGCGTTTGATGATGCGCTTGGGATTGACAGTGTTCTGATGTCGAAACTGGATTCTGATACCAGGGGCGGTGCGGCATTGTCTGTCCTTGCCGTAACCGGCAAGCCGATCAAATTCGTGGGCATGGGTGAAAAACTGGATGAATTTGAAAAATTCCATCCGAAGCGCATGGCATCCCGGATTTTGGGCATGGGCGATGTCCTGACACTGATTGAACGTGCAGAGACTGTGATTGACCAGAGAGATGCTGAGAAGCTGACCCGGAAATTGCAGGAACAAAAATTTGACATGAATGATTTGTTAGATCAGCTCCGGCAGATCCGGAAAATGGGTTCACTCAAGAGCATTGTTTCCATGTTCCCAGGCGGTGACAAGATTGATGACAGCGCACTGGATGATCGGCAGTTTGACCGGTTAGAAGCAATAATTCTATCTATGACCAAAGCCGAACGGGAAAAGCCGTCGATTATTAATCCATCCCGGAAGAGACGAATTGCCGCCGGAAGCGGTATGAAAGTCGAAGATGTGAACCGGTTATTAAAGCAATTCGAGCAGATGCAGAAAGTCATGAAACAATTCACCAACAAGGGCAAGAAGCAAAAAGCAATGCTCCGGCAGGCAAGACGGTCTATGGTCGGCATGAATTTTGACAAAGTGCCGGGGATGAATCCGGGGAGCAATAAAAAAGCGAAGCGCAAAAAATAATTTAATTTAATTCTAGATTTCACGGCAGATTTGCCTGAAAATAAAAAAAATAATTTGATCATTTGTGAGGTGTACCAAAATGGCAGTAAAAATCAGACTGAGAAGAATGGGTGCAAAGAAAGCGCCATTCTATCGTATTGTTGTCGCAGATTCCCGTTTTCCGAGAGATGGCAGAAGCATTGAGGAAATCGGCTATTACGATCCGACAAAAGAGCCGTCTGTTGTAAAAGTAGATGCAGACAAGGCAAAAGATTGGATCCGCAAGGGCGCACAGCCGACAGAGATTGTGAGAACACTCCTGAAAAAAGAGGGCGTTCTTTAAGAAAAACAGTGCGGAATGCTCGCATTTGCAGGGATATTCTATTCTTGCAGATGCGGGAGATTGCCGGCACAGAATGAGGTTTTTATCATGAAAGAATTATTATATGCCATTACGGCAGGTCTGGTGGAAGATCCGTCTGCGATTGCAATTACACAGGATGAACCAGATGCAGAAGGTGTTGTTGTATTTCATCTGCAAGTGGCAGAAAGCGACATGGGCAGAGTGATCGGTAGACAGGGCAGAATTGCCAAGGCATTGCGGACTGTGATGCGTTCCGGTGCAACCCGTCACGGAATGCGCTCCGTTGCTGTGGAAATCGGCTGAAGAAGTAAGCAAGATTATATTTAAAATTATTAAAAAAATATTATTAAAATTATGAGTACTGAGAAAAAACGTTTTTTAGAAATCGGAAAAATCACAAACGTCCATGGTCTGCACGGTGAACTGAAAGTTTATCCCTGGTGCGATGATGCGGCGTTTTTGTGTTCTTTTACAGAATTGTATCTGGATGCACAGGGTGTACAGAAATTAGAAATTGTAAAATCCAGAATCCAGCAAAATTGTGTCATTATGCAGATTGCCGGATGCGATACCAGAGAACAGGCAGAGACATTCCGGAATAAAATTTTCTATATGGACAGGCAAGATATGGAACTGGAAGACGGCTGTTATTTCATCCAGGATTTAATCGGTCTGCAAGTTGTGGATGCTGACACCGGAAAAATCTGGGGTGTAATCCGGGATGTCATGCAGACCGGGGCAAATGATGTCTATCAGATCTGGAATGAACAGGAGCGCAGAGAGTATCTTGCGCCGGCGATTCCGGATGTGATTTTAGAAACAGATCTGGATGCTGGTATCATGAAAATCCGTCCCCTGAGAGGATTGTTTGACGATGCGGATTGACATTGCAACGCTTTTTCCGGAGATATGTGAAGCCGTCCTGTCGGAGAGCATTATCGGACGTGCCAGGAAATCCGGTGCAGTAGAAGTTCACTGTCACAACATCCGGGATTATGCGTTTGATAAACATCGCCGGACGGATGACACACCTTATGGCGGCGGTATGGGGATGGTCATGAAAGCAGAACCGATTTTTCTCTGCTGGCAGGCTGTTTGCGAATCCCTGCATGAAAAACCCTGGAGTATTTATCTGTCTCCGCAAGGACAGGTTCTTCATCAGGCAAAGACTATGGAGCTGTCGCATCATGAAAATTTATTTTTATTATGCGGACATTACGAGGGTGTGGATCAGCGTGTCCTGGATAAAATCATAGATGAAGAAATTTCCATAGGTGATTACGTCCTGACAGGCGGAGAACTCCCGGCATTAGTGCTTGCAGATTCTATCATCCGGACATGTCCCGGTGTGCTTCCGAATGCCGCTTGTTTTGAAGAAGAAAGTCATTTTCATGGATTGCTGGAACATCCGCAGTATACAAAGCCGGACACCTGGCAGGGACAGTCCGTCCCGGAAGTCTTATTATCGGGACATCATCTGAAAATTTCGCAGTGGCGGACGCAGGAAAGTCTTAGGGTGACACAGGAAAAACGTCCGGATCTTTATCAGGCATGGTTTGACAAAAAATGATTATCTTCGCAGAATTTTTTTACATGTTGCATAGAATCAACAGTTGAAATTTGTGGAATAC
>CAMWJT010000210.1 GCA_947174625.1 uncultured Ruminococcus sp. | reverse complement strand
TAAAGGCGAGGGTTTTAACCCCATTATACAGACAATAAATATTACTTAATTTTATATCACGATTCGACGAAAGGCGGTAAATTATGATCAGCAAAGAAGCTCTGGAATATAGTAAACTTTTATGCGAACAGCCTTTGTGTAATGTCTACAGAGCAATTGATATGGGATGTTTTGACTTTGGCAACCGGATTTTTGTAAAAAAACGAAATAACTTTGTGGCGTGTTCCGCTCTGTCGATTCATCTGCAATGTCCTTTTAGAATCATTTCTAAAGATGAAAACATAATCTTCACTGCTTTTGATATGTATCTTTCACATTCCGGAGAAAGAATGGATGGAATGTCATGGGATATATATGGCAAAAATTTGTTTGATCTCAAATCAAAAGCATGGATCGAAGCCAACCCCGGATTATATGTAAAATCCGGGGATATTAACCAACAGGGCGATTTAAAAATTTTGTTCAGCAATGGTGAAAGATTAGAAGCATTTGTAAATCATTCCACGGAGGATGAATGCTGGCGCTTTTTTGAAAGAAATTCAGAGAAAGCACATCTTGTGATTTCCGGGACTGGCAGTAGTTGGGAGTAATATCGCATGAGCAATCATCTCCCGTAAATTTTTCAGATCCGTTTAAAAATATTTCAGTAATTCCTTGATGGTAAAAGTCATTTCTGCCTTTGCTTCTTCTGGGATGACTTCAAGGATTTCCTGAACAGTATAAGGCACTCTTTCTTTGACAGAAATAAATAACACATCTTCCATCTGCCTTACCACAGATGGATGTTTTTTGCACCATTCCCGGACTTCTTTCTTTTTTAATTCCTGTTCGGCATGTTCTTCCGGACTTTTCTTTTTCCAGTTAAAAGCTGCATACGCTTTCTGCGACGTTCTGTAACCATAGCCCTGTGCATCATCAAAGACTTCCCCTGTATCACTGTTGATTATCACATATCTTGTTTCTGTTGTAAATTCCCCCGGAACTTCCACCGGAATGACTTTCACATTTTCCGGAACTTCTCTTTTGTACCCGGTGTAATTTTTCTTCTTTTTTCTCATTGTACAATTTATACAAATTCTCTCCAGATTCTGTAAATAGAATAGAATTTGTATTTCTCCTTTCATTCAATTTTTATCATTGGAACATTTTTTTCTTATCAGATGCTTTCAATTCCTGATACTACTCTATTCTAAGCTGCTACCCTGAGTTTTGTTATCTCCTTCTGTATGGTCGGCTGAATAATGGTTACTGTTGGCATATGCTCACTCCTTTCTTTGCACCAACCAGTATACTATATTTTTTGGCAAATTGGAATCACCAAACCCAACAAATTTATGGTTCAGAATCTGTGTAATGTACCTCGTGATCTGCCTGTCCTGCTGCTACACAAAGACAAGTTGCCACCAGTCCCACAGTCCCACCGAATAAGCTGCCAAGAAAAAATCCGATCATTTGTCTGCCTCCTAATCTCTGACAGAGGGATAGTTCTGGAAAATTTCCTCACAGCATCTCTTTCGGAGCAAATCCCTCTGTTCTGGTGTAATGAATGAGAGCCTGTCCTCAATGAACAATGCAATTAAATGCCACATATATTCAGCTTGTCCGTATTTTTTCATCTATATTCACCCCCAGACTGATTTTAAGTGCATGATCCACACTCTGCATGAGCGATTCATCTAATGAACCAATATATTGTAGCAATCGACTCCGGTCAATGGTACGGATCTGCTCTGCCAGTATCGTAGAATTTTTTTGCAGTCCTCCGCTTTTAAAAATCGGAATATGCACCGGCAGTCTGCGTTTCCTTGCTGTTGTAATAGATACAACAATCAGCGTAGGACTATACCGGTTGGCGATGTTATTCTGTACGACCAGTACTGGACGGATGCCGCCTTGTTCAGAGCCGACCACATCACTGAGATTGGCATAATAAATATCACCCCGTTTCACTCTTTGGTCGCTCCTTTCTGAATGCAAAGCCTTTTTTGTACCGGACACAGCTCTGGAATGGACAGAACAAGACATCCACATCTCTTGGATACCAGACATAGCCATAACATGAATGATTTTTCGGAATAAAAAGACCTTTCTTTTCTAATTCCTGAATTTCTTTCTGTTTCTCTTTTGAAATTTTATTCAACAGCATCATCCTTTCTGATTCAGATTTATGTAAATGGCGGTGTGAAAAAATACAGCACCGCCGTGAATTGATTTTTTAGCCTTCGTCTGATCCAAATTCTGTGATAATTTTTGTTTGATTCAGACGATCCGTGATATTTCTCTCGGAACCCGTCACGGCGGAACAACAGAAACGACTGACAGCATACCAGTCTCATGAGATTTTCACTCCTCCGGGGTTCTCCCGGAGCCGCCCTCATTGCCTGATTCCCCGATCAAAGGGTGCTGTGACTGGACGGAAGTAGCATGATCCTCCTGCGTTTTACGGCACTCCGGTTTGCAAGTCTGTTTTCCGTGGATATTCGCTCGCTTTTTTCTATCAGGTCATGGCGCACGGCTTGGCTGACAACCCTTCAGGCTGTCCGCAGGATTCCTGTATTTCTGCTGTTGCTATTCAATTTTCAAGATGCTGGAATTCTTCTTCCACTTGTATACAATAAGAAGTCAGGGTTTTGATACCCCTAAATCAGAAAACTTTCTATCAATTCGTATGTATCTTTTACAAGATGCATGAATTCTCTGAAATTTTCTACACTGCCATGAACAATCATGACTGAAAACTGAATCTGATGGTCAAAAAAAGATCTGTCATCGTTCTCCATTTCCCATTTTTCACGCATGTATTCCCTATAAACTTCAGGGGTGACTTCAATCATCTTATAACTATGAGTTGTTGTGTTATATACACTTACAAATTTTTTATTCATTTCTTACCTCCGTTTTGATTTCTTCTGATTGGAATCAAAACGAAGGCTTATGGATACTTATCGGCGATACAAAGCCACTTTATCCTTAGAATCATAAATGTGTCCTTTCTCTCAGCATCGGAGTAAGGACACAGAAAAAGGGAGTCCGTGCCATAGCACAGACTCCCTTTCAGCCTGAAAAACGCAACAGATATGTCTTTCTGCAAAAGCAAAACAACGTATCCGTATCCTCATATTTGCTTCATCAGGCAGTTTAATGTTTTCCGGTGAGCAGATATTTCCCTTGCCGGTTCCATTTTTCTCTTTTCTGCCATAGTTCTAGCAGTAAAACCATTTTTAGTGTAGTTTAAATTTTTTGCTGCTGTGATAATCTGCTGAAACATATAAAAAAAGCCACCAGAGGTGATTTTTCACCTTTGACGGCTTGCAATGTTTATTAACTTTCATCATAGAGTTATTTACAAGAGGGTACACTTATCCGAAAATATTATATCATCTTTTTTTTAATATGTCAAGTGATAATTTTCTAAAACACTTTTCAGATTATTAT
>CAMWJT010000209.1 GCA_947174625.1 uncultured Ruminococcus sp. | reverse complement strand
AATTTTCTAGAGTTTCTTCCGAACTGGAAAAGTCCAGCGTATTCAGCAGAATTTCCAGAACTTTTGATACAAGTGTGTTCAGATTCTCGTCTGCTGTCGCTGATACGCCCATTGCTGTCAGATTTTGTGCAAGTTCTGTTGCAGTATTGGCTAATTGCTCCGCTGTCTGATTCCATTTTGCAATCATATCCGCCGTCAGAGTATCCAGAATGTCGGAATTTTTATGAGAGTGTGCTTTAGAAGCAGAAAGATTCCAGTTATCAATATCATTGATACTCAGCGAGTTGAGAGTTGTAAAATTGACATGCGTGTGCGCCGTCTGGGTCAGGTTTGCAGTCTGAGAATCCACATAATTGATCGTAGCGTAATCCGTCAAATCCACGCCGTCAAGCGTTCCATCCTGTCCATCCAGTCCGTTATGCAGCGTGACAGTATGGACACCCACTGCATCCGTGATGGTGATGATTGCACCGTCGGTGGTCTGTTCTGTGGTGACAACCGGACTGAATCCATCAACGCCACTGCTTCCATCCTTGCCATCTTTGCCGTTCTCACCAGGTTCACCCTTTTCTCCTGGCTGTCCAGGATCACCTTGTAAACTCGTCAGCCAGTTGCTTTCTGAACCTGTAAATCCATTCCGGACAGCTATTTCGTAGGCAGATAACCCGTCTGCACCATCTTTGCCGTCGATTCCGTCCCTGCCTGTCTCTCCAGGATCGCCTTTGTCGCCCTTTTCCCCCTGAATCACGGATGAATCCGGAATTTCCGGCAGTCCCTCTCCGGTAAGACTTTCCCGGACTATCATATCTGACAGTTCGTACTTGATAATCAGATCGTCGTCCTGGATGCCACGGATTTCGAGTTTCAGCACGCCAGGGACTGCCGTGAAATATTTGTCCACTCTCCATGTCAATAAAATATTATCCTGATCTGGTTGTTTTTGAACATCTGTTCGATCAGATTTTCGGCAGAATTAACAGCACGCAGGATAAAATTGCATGATGATAAATCAATATTATGATATTGATTTTCTATCTAAAATCTGAGATAATTTTCATACTGTTCCGTCGTGTTCTGGATCTGGTTATAAATCTGTGTCGGCTGTGCAATTGCCGAGAATCCCAGGGACTGCATGGCAGCATCAAACTGCGTCTGCAACCGGCTGAAATCAATCTGACTCAGTATCGCATTGAAATTTTCTGAAATTTCGGGATTTTTAAGCTTTAACTGCAAAGAATCCATGTCGACGCTGTCCATCATTGTATCAAGCGCATGGTTAATGTCCTGTTGCGTACTGTCAACGGAATCTTCTACACCAACAGCAATGCCAGGAAGTAAAAATTTACCGATTTCGTCACGCATTCGCTTGGATGGTGAATGAATCCCAAAAATTTCTTTAATCCCTATCATGAAATTGTCACCAAATTCGCCGAAAAAGCTACCAAGATCAAAATTCACACCAAGCAGTCCGGAGAGAATGCCTTCCAGGATGTCTTTGCCAATTTCTGCCCAGTCAATCGCTTCACAGACAGACCGGATTTCTTCATGCAGAGACAAGGAAAATCCTGCCAGTTGTCCGCCAATTTGGCAAATTCCTACAATTAGTTTTGCAAGCAATTCTGTACCAAGTGCAACAATTTCCTTTATTTTTTCAGGATTTTTGAGTTCGTCGCATAGTTTCCTGATAATTCCCTCAGCGGCAATCAGTATATCATCCAAGTTATTGACGATAGCATCCGCAAGAGCAGTGACTAGGGCGACAGCCACTTTTAACAGTAATTCCAGATTTTCACCTGTCAATAAGTTCTCACAAATGGCTTGTATGATCTGAATTGCAACACTGACAAGCAGGGCGATATTTTCTTGTGTCAGCAGATTTTCACATAAAAAAGCAATCAACTGAATTGCAGCAGAAATTAGCAATGGCAGATTTTCTTGAATAAAATCACTGATTTTCTGGATCAGTTCTTGTGCAAATTCACTAAGCTGTGGCAAAGCTGTTTGTAAACCATTCACCAGAGTTTCTAGCAGACTTTTGGCAATTGGTAATAATTTGGGTATGATTTCCTGGATGACATGCAAAATGCCGTCTGTGAGTTGTTCCGCACCAGTTATGAAATTTGGTATTTCATCTATGATCTGATTGAAAAATTTTTCTGCCGATTCTGTGAGTTTTGGCACAGCATAAATCAATCTGCGAGCAAGCAAATCCAATCATTTTGCAAATTCACCTGCCAAATCCAAAGACAGCAACGCATCCAGAATCCCCCCGAAAAATGTTATTGCTGTCTGGGTCAGTTTGGGGATAGAAGCAAATAATTTAGAACATACTTGCTGTAATAATTTTCCAAGTGCTGTCAATAACTGTGGTGCGATCACGGTGAGAGCATCTGCCATGCCAAACAGGGAATCCAGTAAAGCATTGAACAAAGCCGGCGCATTGTTGACAATAGCAAGCACCAGTTGTCCCAGAACATCCGTAAGGGCAGTTAAAATCTTGGGCATACAGTCGGCAACCAGGTTAATTGCCCATTCTGCCAATGTTGCAACAGCAGACTGCATCTGTTCTCCTGCGCCGGCTGTGCCATTTGCAACATCGAAAAGTCCCTTGACAAGCTTCTGCAACTGCGGTGCAACATCACTTGTGACGGACTGCACCAGACTACGAAGTGCCGGTTCAATGCCCTCATAGATGTTGTTCTTGACGGCATCCATTGCAGATTCTAGATAAGTGACATCTCCGGCAAGATTGTCATTCAGCGTCTTTGCCGCTTCGTCAGCCGTCCCGGCACAGTCGGACAATCCGGTTTCATATTCACGCAATTTGCTTGTTCTAGTGTTAAGCAAAATATTTAATGCTTTTGTGGAATCGGCAGTAAATGCAGTTGATAAAGCTGTTGCTTTTTCAGCATTTCCAGTTTCTCACTGGTAGCAGAGACTGCTTGTGTAAGCAATGCCTGTTTCTGTGCCAATAATTCCGTATTGCCTGGATTCATGTTTAATTGGTCTGAAACATTGGCAAGTTTATCATGTGTTTCTGCAATTGTTGTATTAACAGATTTCAGCGCATCCGATAATTTTCCGGATTCGTTTTCGCTCGTTTTTGTCTTTGATACTGGATAAATTCACAGATCTGTAAAACATTCTCTGCTTGATTGGCACATCTTCCGGGAGCGTATTGAACAGATTCAGAAATACATGCCAGTGCATTTCATTCACGACAGAACAGGACTGTAGGCATAGAAAAGTTTTCAAAGAAATATTGTAAGACTGATACAGCGAGCTAAATAATTATTGAAAGAACAGCTTATAAGATAGGATTCAAAATAAAAAATAATTCCCCAATAATATAGATAAAGAAAAACAGTGTACTTTGAGTTGCTTTTTTTGAAAAAAGTATTTACAATGATTAATATTTGTGATATAATGAAAAATATCCAGAACGCGCATTGTG
>CAMWJT010000208.1 GCA_947174625.1 uncultured Ruminococcus sp. | reverse complement strand
CCTTCAATCTTGGCAAAATCCGCAAGCATTAATTTATAATATTTTTTAGTATTCGTGTAATCTTTGGTGTGCAGGACTTTGCGCATGACAGAAAGCCATTTGTCAAGGCATTTTTTGGAACTGCCCTTGATTAATTCGTAAGACCGGCACTGATTATAGAGACTTTGCAGAATATCGCCGTAGATCAGACTATAGATAGACCGGATAATCATCGGCATTGACATGCGCCAGCCGTTCCGGGGATCTTTTTCCAGTCCGACGAAATTCAGGGAGATCACGGGGACTTGCGGAAACGTATCTTTCAGGGCTTTGCGGAGCAGATAAATATAATTCGATGCCCGGCATCCGCCGCCGGTCTGGGGGAGCATCAGCGCTGTGTGATCCGGGTCATATTTCCCGCTTTTGAGCGCTTCCATGAATAAACCAATGCACAGCAGCGCCGGATAGCAGGTGTCATTGTGGACATTCTTGAGACCTTCTTCTACAACGTTCCGGGATTCACTGCGCAGGATTTCACAGCGATAGCCGTAATATCCAAATACGCTGATGAGCAATTCAAAATGGATTTCGAGCATGGTCGGGATCAGGATGACATGAGTTTCTTTCATTTCGGGGGTAAAAATCGGGTAGCCTTCCCCGGACAATTCAACATGGCAGTTGCAGGAATTTTCAGGCATATAGCAGGGATTCTCCTTTCTGGTTTTATCATTTAATAATTTAATAATCTAATAATTTACGCATTCATTGCCGCCAGAAGACTCCGCAGGCGGATTTTTGCTGCACCCAGATTGGTAATCTCATCAATTTTAAGCTGGGTGTATAGTTTTCCGGAAGATTCCAGAATGTGCCGGACTTCGTCCGTGGTAATCGCATCAATGCCACACCCGAACGAAACAAGCTGGACTAACTGCATATCCGGTTGTGTCGTGACATACTGGGCGGCACGGTAAAGCCGGCTGTGATATGTCCACTGGTTATGCACATGGAGTCTTGGCATTTCGCCGAGGGGAGCAATGCTGTCTTCGGTCACGACGGCAAGTCCCAGACTGGTGATTAATTTGTGAATACCGTGATTGATTTCTTTGTCCAGATGATAGGGACGACCGGCAAGGACGATAATTTTACGATGTTCGGCTCTTGCCTGTGCGATGACTTTCTTAGCCTGTTCGGTGAGATCTTTCCGGAAGGCTTCTTGTGCCTGATAAGCAAGCTTGACAGCATCCGGGATGAATTTCTGAATCTTGTATTTGGAAAGTAATTTTTTCATGACAGAAATCACATGTTTCGGACTGTTCAGATCCAGATACGGATAGAGAAAATTATCCGCATTCAGACTGCTGTGATTGGCTTTCATTAGCTCTGGATAGTATGCCACAACCGGACAATTAAAATGATGACTGGTATCGGATTCCTGAATATTATACGTCATGCACGGCCAGAAAATGAAATCCACCTGCTTTTCCAGGAGCGTTTCAATATGTCCGTGTGCAATCTTTGCCGGATAGCAGACTGTATCAGATGGGATCGTATGCTGACCCTTGAAGTAAGTTTTACGAGTGCTTTCACCGGAGATCACCACTTCAAAGCCCAGACTGGTAAAGAATCTATGCCAGAACGGGAGCAGTTCATAATAATTCAGAACGAAGGGGATGCCGACTGTGCCACGTTTCCGGACTGGTTTTTTCTTGACAAGATCGAGAATTTTCTGATATTTGTAACTATACAGATCCGGGATTTCTGTTTCACGTTGGATGCCTGCGCCTTTCTCACAGCGGTTTCCGGAGATGAATTTTCCGCCGTCAGAGAACCGGATCACGTTTAATAAACAATTTGCCGTACAGCCGCCACAGCGGATATTTTTGGAAGTATAACTGAAATGTTCCAGTGCTTCGGGGGAGATTAAATTATTTTTTAAATTTTTTAAATCCTCGACATGTTCTTTGGCATACAATGCTGCACCGAATGCCCCCATCAGTCCGGAGATTGCCGGACGGATGACATTCCTGCCGATTTCACGTTCAAAACAGTGCAGAACAGCATCGTTCAGGAACGTTCCGCCCTGCACGACAATGTTTTTTCCCAATTCGTCCACGCTCTTGGCACGGATGACTTTATAAATTGCATTCTTGATAATGGATGCAGACAATCCGGCAGAGATGTCTTCTACGGTTGCGCCGTCTTTCTGTGCCTGTTTGACACTGCTGTTCATGAAGACCGTACAGCGTGAACCCAGTTCCACGGGATTTTTCGCAAATAAGCCCATCTGGGAGAATTCTGTAATATCATAGCCAAGTGCCATTGCAAATGTCTGGATAAACGAACCGCACCCGGATGAACACGCTTCATTGAGCATAATGCTGTCAATTGCGCCGTTCTTGATCTTGAAGCATTTCATATCCTGACCGCCGATGTCAATAATAAAATCCACGTCGGGACAGAAAAAAGATGCCGCCTTAAAATGCGCTACCGTTTCGACAATCCCGAAATTGACGGATAATCCGGCTTTGATTAAATCCTCGCCGTAACCTGTTACAGCGCTTGCACGGATGTGCAGTCCGGGATTTTTATTCTGATAAATCTGTTTTAATTTGGCTGCAATTTTATCCAGTGGCTGACCCTCGTTTGAACCATAGTAATGATATAATAATCTGCCGTCCGGAGTAATCAGGACTACTTTTGTTGTTGTTGAGCCGGAATCAATGCCAAGATAAGCATCGCCGGTGTAAGTTTTCAGATCAGCATATTGTAAATCGCATTGCTTATGCCGTTCGATAAATCGGGCATATTCTTCACGGGATGCGAATAATGTTTCACCGGTCATGACATCAGAAACCGTCCGGGCATTCCGGACTTTTTCCAGTAATATTCCGGCAGATTTGGGAGAGTCCTTGCTTTGCTGTGCGTAGAGGGCGCTTCCCAGAGCGACAAAAACGGGGGCTTGTTCCGGAAAAATCGCCTGATGTTCGGATAATTGCAATGTTTCGACAAATGCTTTGCGCAAGCCTTTCTGGAACGACAGAGGACCTCCCAGAAAGAGCACATTGCCTTTGATTTCTCTTCCTTGTGCAAGTCCGGCAACAGTCTGATCGACAACTGCCCGGAAAATACTTGCAGCGATGTCCTCCCTGGCAGCTCCCTGATTTAAAAGTGGCTGAATGTCGGATTTGGCAAACACACCGCACCGGGATGCAATGGGATAAGTCCGTGTTGCTTTGAGGGATGCTTCATCCAGTTCCTGAACGGTAATCCCCAGAAGCGTTGCCATCTGGTCAATGAAAGCGCCCGTTCCGCCGGCACAAGAACCGTTCATACGCTGTTCGACACCGCCGGTGAGAAAAATAATTTTGGCATCTTCGCCACCGAGTTCAATCACGGTATCTGCCTGGGGGTAGCATGTCCGGACGGCAAGAAAAGCAGCATGGACTTCCTGAATAAAGGCAATCCCGGCAGCATTGGCAAGTCCCAGACCAGCAGACCCGGTCATAGCAGTGCAGAAC
>CAMWJT010000207.1 GCA_947174625.1 uncultured Ruminococcus sp. | reverse complement strand
TGAGTGAACTGACTTACAAAGAAAGTTTCATCCGGTTCATGGTGGACTGTGGTGTGCTGACGTTCGGAGAATTTACCTTAAAAAGCGGACGGATTGCGCCGTATTTCATCAACTGCGGCAATTACAAGACCGGCGCACAGCTTGCGAAACTGGGCGAATACTATGCCGAGTGCATCCATGAAAATCAGATCCCTGTAGAAACGCTGTTCGGACCTGCTTACAAGGGCATCCCGCTTGCGGTTTCTACAGTGGTTGCACTGCACAATAAATTTGGCATTGACGTGTCCTATTGTTTCGACAGAAAGGAAGCCAAAGATCACGGCGAGGGCGGTATGTTCGTCGGAAAGACGCTCACGGATCATGAAAAAGTGATTATTATTGATGATGTCATGACATCCGGCAAGGCGCTCCGAGAATCCATGCCAAAACTGAAATCCGCAGCGGATGTGGATGTGACAGGCATGGTCATCACGGTTGACCGGATGGAAAAAGGCACAGGGGAATTGTCCGCCGTGCAGGAAGTCAAGCAGGAATTCGGTGTAACAGTCTATCCGATTGTGACAATGCTGGATATTATTTCTGCCATTGAAAACGAGATCATCCCCGGCAAGGAATATCTTGCCAACATGCTTGCCTATCGGGAACAGTATGGCGTATAATTATTAATCATCAAAATTAACTGCTGTATCAGAATCCCGATACAGCAGTTTTTTCAACTCAGGAAGTATTATCATGATAGATACAAATTTATTACCAGAATATATTGATTGGTTATTATTGATTTCTACAGTTATTTTCTTATCTTTGATTTCTACAGTTATTTTCTTATCTTTGGAAATTATAGCCATACAATCTTATAAAAACAAGTATGCGGAAATAAAAAAATTAGTCAGCAGATGTATTGCGTGTCAAGCAACTGTTATCAATCCCGTTGTATTAACGAACAAATATACATATGGGGGACTAAGCGAAAAATCAGAAATTATTTCGGATTTTCAAAATTTTTATAATTTACCGTTTGAATATGTTTGTACAGAAGTCAGCTTTATCGTAAATCATCAAAAAATAAAGACAATGATTCTTAGAAGAGCAACTGTTAAGCATCCTAAATTTCAAGATAAAATTACAATATATTATGACCCTTGTCATCCAGAACAAGCATTTGCTAAAGATATGAAAGGAATCTTGTTGCATCAACCACTACGCAATTGTATTTTATATGGAGCTGGATTTATTGTATGTCTTTTATCAGTTATTGTTATTGTAATGTAAAAATAATGAATGACAAGCATTCTGAAACAATTTTTAAATATCTTGATTACGCAGTTCCTGAAGTGCCTCTGTCATCAGGGAAAGACATGGCATTTTGTTTTCTTCTGCACCGAGCTGTGAAATCTCAATTACAAAATTTTCATACTGCTGTAAAAATTCCTGGTTCTGTTGCAGAATCTGATAAAAATAAATTTTATGCGTCTGCACACCGGATGAATTTTTTAGTTTCAACTGAAAATCCAGAATCCGCATCCGGGTCAGAATTTTCCGGAAATTCTGTAAGATATATGTTTCAGCATCCTGATTCACGTCCGTAAAAATGGTATGCTGTCCGGTCAGCTCCCGTAATGCCGTTTGTTTCTGAATAAAACATTCCAGTTGATTCCGGGCGGTTTTCAGTTCTTCCCGGAACGGACTTGACCGGCTCAGCCAGTATTTCAGAGAATTTTCATAATCCCGGATTGTCTGGGGACACAGGGAAAATTTCCACAGATCCTGCAATTTCAATAAATAATAATTCACACTCCAGAACAGAACCACACCCAACAGACCGGCAATCAATTTCTGCTGCGGATTCAGGAATGTTCCGGCATAGATGATAATTTCCGTCAGAATCAGCAGACTATTGAAAATCAGAATTTTAATCAGAAAAATATGCCCCCTTTCTTGACAAATCACTGAATTTGTAGTAAAATAATAGTACTATTAAATCATCAGGAAGTGTGTTTGTGATGCAAAATTCAGAAAAATTAATCCAGAAACTCCGGGAAAACCGGAATTTAACAGATACAGAATTCAGATTGTTGCTTATGGATGATACCTGCAATAAAATCCTTGCACAACATGCAGATGCTGTCCGCCGGGAACAGTACGGCACGGCGGTATATCTCCGGGGACTGATTGAATTCACCAATTATTGCAAGAATGACTGTTTTTATTGCGGTATCCGTAAAAGCAACCAGAATGCCATCAGATACCGTCTTACAAAAGAAGAAATTCTGGAATGCTGTGCAGAAGGTTATGCGCTCGGCTTCCGGACTTTCGTGCTCCAGGGCGGTGAAGATCCCTATTTCACGGATGAACGGCTTTGCGAGATCATTTCTGTGATCCGTGTGAAGTATCCGGATTGCGCAATTACGTTATCCATCGGCGAAAAAAGCCGGGAGAGTTATCAGGCTTATTTTGATGCCGGTGCAAACCGGTATCTGCTCCGGCATGAAACGGCAGATATTGCACATTATACAAAGCTCCATCCTTCGGGGATGTCCTGCAAAAAACGGAAAAACTGTCTGTTTCAGCTCCGTGAAATCGGTTATCAGGTCGGCGCTGGCATGATGGTCGGCGCACCATATCAGACGTTGGATCATCTCATAGAAGATTTACGGTTCTTGCAGGAATTAAATCCGCAGATGATCGGAATTGGTCCGTTTTTATCTCATAAAGACACACCGTTCCGGGATTTTCATAACGGCGAACTGGAATCCGTCCTGAAATTACTGGGGATTCTCCGGCTGATGTTCCCGAAAGTCCTGCTCCCAGCAACAACGGCACTGGGGACGCTCCATCCGGAAGGGCGGGAACTCGGCTTACAGATGGGCGCAAACGTCATCATGCCAAATCTTTCTCCTATGAGTGTACGCAAAAAATACATGCTTTATGACAACAAGATCTGCACAGGGGATGAATCGGCACAGCAGTATCAGGCACTTGCCAGACGTGTGGAATCCGTTGGTTATCATGTGGCAATGGGTCGTGGTGATGCAAAAGGCTTTGAACTATCTCATAAAATCAAGGAGAAATAGTATGGAATTTAAAATTGATAAATATGGTGTGCTGACAGAATACATGGGCAGTGCTTCAGAAGTGACAATCCCCAACAACGTAATCGAGATCGGCAAGAGTGCTTTTCAAGGTTGCAAGTGCATTACAAGCATAACCATTCCCGACAATGTGACAGAGATCGGCAAAAGTGCTTTTAAAAATTGCAGAAATCTTGCCAGCATAATGATCTCCGGTAGTGTAACAAGAATCGGCGATGAGGCTTTTTCCGGATGCAGAAGTCTTACAAACATAACCATCCCCGACGGCGTGACCAATATCGGCGACGGAGCTTTTTCATGGTGTGAAAATCTTACAAGCATCATCATCCCCGACAGCGTGAAAAGTATCGGAGAAAATGCTTTTGATGAATACAAAAATCTTAAAAAAATAATAAAAAACGACGATACATAAAAAGCAAATGATGCGTAATTCACAAAAAATAATTATAATAT
>CAMWJT010000206.1 GCA_947174625.1 uncultured Ruminococcus sp. | reverse complement strand
AATTAAGATAGATCAGAATTTACTATAGATATACTTCATGCAGTCTGAAAATAATAAATTCACCAACCTCTAAGGCATAAGGCGGATGTAATTTTTTAAATCTTTCACGTTCCTGTATATATTCTTTGATTTCTTCTTCCGTATCAAAAAGTCCGTTGCAATTTAATTGAAACTGCGGGAAAACAAACGGTATTTCGTTATATACAGCAGAATAATTATCGCCTCTTGCATAGGCATAATCATATCCCAGAAATTTCCTGTCAAGTTCTGATCCGTTAAAAATCGGATTCGGTATTTCTGATTCACACAGCAACAACCGGTATTGGATATTTCTTTTTTTGGATTCTGTTATATAGCGAAGGATATAATCCATATTGTTGCAAGCGGCGACCCAGGAATATTCTTTCAGATTCCAGTATGTCATGCCGATATGTTCATCATAAAAAGATTCAAAAAGTTCTGATAGCTGTTCATCATAATTAAAATACCAGTTTTTACCTGTATTCTCAGAAAAGCCACTGCCATCTATGCCCTTATACGCATTGCTGACATATTTCTGAATCACAATTCCATTTACATACATAAACTATCACCATAAATTTAGATTTCTATGAGTAAGCCAAATGCTTACTTCTTTATCACTTATTATATTAAACCAATCCTAAGATAAATCAGAATTTGCATTTTTCCATATACACAAATTGTAATTCATCATTAACCGCTTTGCAATCAAATATTGTATACCCCATTTTTTGATATAATCGAATGTTATCCTTACTTCTTGTGCTTGTAAAAAGCTCATATCGCTTCTTTGGAAAATAACATTCAATCTCTGTGAGAAGTTTAAAACCATATCCCTTGCATCTATAATCGGGATGTACCATAAGTTTGCCTATGTAGACAGTACCATTTTTCTCTTTTGCACGGACTGAACCTATGATTTCATTATCAATAACCATTTTTAAGATAATTCCATTATTGAACTCATCAATAATCTCATTTAATGTTTGTTTCAGTGGTGGAATATCTTTACTTCCAAATAACGCCGCTTCACTTTGATATGAAAGATATTGCAGTTTTAATATTTCCTGCAAATCATTGTATTCAGCCTTATCTATCATACAATCATGCCTTTCCAATAAATTCCGATTTATAGGAGTAAGCCGAGTGCTTACTGCTCTATTACTCATAATATCAGACCAGTTCTAAGATAAATCAGAATTTATGTTATATTATAGTAAACAGCTTGCCCATACAGTAATAAGTGCATCATATATGCCATGTGCGAAAATTAGTGATAAAGTGGAACAGTTCTTTATTTTCATTCTAAGCAAACACCATAATATACCTAAAAATCCAGTTATGATAATCTGACTGATACCGCCAACAAAAACATGAAACAATCCAAATAATAACGAAGAACCTATCACTGCAACGCCGTCTGTTTCGAATACTCTTTTTAATTTCGTAAATAGGAATCCACGAAATACAAATTCTTCAACAAAACCAACTGCAATTATACAATACACAAATTCATAAATAAACTGCCATAAGAAATTATATTTTTTTCCGTTGTCTACATATACTCCAAATCCCAGCAAATGCGGAATCAATGTAAACACCAATGACATTGCTATACCTAAAGCGACTCCTATCAATATCTGTCTAAATATGTGTTCTTTGCGAAATCCATACTCTAATAATTTATCTTTATCATGAAACATAATTGTGATAGGTATCACTGCAATCATCAAATACATAACAATAGCCAGTATCATTCTAAGCGGTAACGGCAAGTATGAAAGTATATACCCATAATAATTCACTAAAGAACAAATGAGCATTGTACCAGAAAAACCTATCGTCAAACCGGTTAATTCTTTTTTTCTGTTCATCAATTGGCAACCTTTCATTAAATCTTCATTTATATGAGCAAGCCGAGTGCTTACTTCTCTATCACTTATTATATCAAATCATCCTCAAAAAGTCAATATGCTGAAAGCATTTTCAACGCAACAGAATCTGTCGTTGCTCTCTACGGAACGCAGGTTGATTTTTTCAGATAAATCCTGTATAATAAATTCAGCAATTCATTTCATCATCAAATTATCATCAAATCAGAAAGGCGGATATTATAATGAATCAATATGTATCAGCAGCAACCATTAAAATGCTGCGTGAAAAAAAGAAACTGACACAGGCACAACTTGCGGAGATCCTGCATGTAAGCGACAAGACAGTATCAAAATGGGAAACAGCAAAGGGATTGCCGGATATTAAACTTCTTGAACCACTGGCAAAAGCACTTCATGTCTCAGTTGTGGAACTTATGACAGGAGAATGTATCACAAATCATAATAAGACAAGCAATATACTGCGTTCACAATTGTATGTATGCCCGATCTGCGGAAATATCATACATGCAACAGGACAAGCTATGATCAGTTGCTGTGGCATCACACTGCCGCCGCTTGTCCCCGATTCCTGTGATACAGAGCATACAATTACATGTGAAATAGTGGATGAAACAGATCTTTATGTCACTGTGAAAGATCACTCCATGAGTAAAATGCACTTTATTTCTTTTATTGCTTATGTGACAACGGATAGATTTGAAATCGTGAAACTCTATCCAGAAAGTGAAGCCCAGGCAAGATTTGCAATCCGTGGACGGAATGGTCACGGGATATTATTATCATACTGCAATCATCATGGCTTGTTTATGAAAAAAATATAATCTTTGCTTTAATCCAGATCATAAATCTGCTGATAAATATCCTGCATTCTCAGATCTGTATCAGCGATAATTTCAGCGCAGTCCTGCAATTCTTTCTTGAGCGATTCTGAGACCACGGAATTTGTCTTATAATGTAACTGATGCTCCAGACTTGCCCAGAAATCCATTGCAATTGTCCGGATCTGAATCTCTACAGGGACTTCTTTTTTCTTTGTGGACAAATACACCGGAACCATCAGAATCACATGCAGACTCCGGTAACCGCTCGGCTTGGGATTCTTGATATAATCTTTAATCTTGACAATCTTGTATTCTTCCTGCATCCCCAACAGTTCCGCAATCGTATAAATATCATCAATATAATAACAGACAACCCGGATGCCCGCAATGTCCATCAGATTTTCCTGTGCGGACTTTGCGGACAATTCCAACCCCTTTTTTTGAAGCTTCCCCATCATACTCTGCGGTGATTTAATCCGGCTTTCAATACTATGAATGGGATTTCTCTGAAATTTCACACCAAATTCTGAATCATAGACATGTAACTGCGTCTTGACCAGTTCCGCAGCGGATTCATAGAGATGTTCCAGTTCAATAAATTCCTGAAGCACGGAAAAAATTTCTTTCTGCTGATCGGGGGTAATCTTCGCAACGGTATTCAAAGCAAATTCATCTTTCATAACAATCACACGCTTTCTGTTTCAATGTTTGAACTGCAATATTGCAATTTTGCAATATTCATAAAATTTTATCAAAACTCATTATTTTTTTATGGATTTTTTGTAAAATCCGGAATTTATTTTATCATAGCAT
>CAMWJT010000205.1 GCA_947174625.1 uncultured Ruminococcus sp. | reverse complement strand
ATCATCAGGTCATGTCGGAAAAAATTGATTCAATTTCCGACCAATAACCATAAGGAGGAAAAAACCAGATGAAAAAAGGTATTATCGGCAAAAAAGTCGGTATGACTCAGATTTTCGATGAAAACGGCAAAGTCGTTCCGGTAACTGTTGTAGAAGCTGGTCCTTGCCAGGTTATCCAGGTCAAGACCGTGGAGAATGACGGCTACAACGCTGTACAGCTTGGCTTTGGCGACAAGAAAGCCAACAGAGTCAACAAGCCGGAAAAAGGTCATTTTGACAAGGCAGATGCAGGCTACAAGAAAACATTAAAAGAATTCAGACTGGAAGATTCTGATCTGACAGCCGGTGCACTCGTAAAGGCAGATGTCTTTGCAGTCGGCGACATTGTAGATGTTTCCGGGACAAGCAAAGGTAAAGGCTTCCAGGGTGCAATCAAGCGTCACAATCAGCACAGACTGAAAGAGACACACGGCACAGGTCCTGTACACAGACAGGCAGGTTCTATGGGTGCATGTTCTTCCCCGTCCAGAATTTTCAAGGGCAAGGGAATGGCAGGACACATGGGCGCAGAGAAAGTGACAGTCCAGAATCTGGAAATTGTAAAAATAGATGCTGAAAATAATCTGATTGCGATTAAAGGCGCAATTCCTGGTCCGAAGGGCGGTATTGTGACAATCGTTGACAGCGTGAAAGCATAAGAGAGGAGGAAATTGAAATGGCAACTGTAAAAGTATTTGATATGTCCGGTAATGAAGTTTCTTCCACGGAGCTGGCTGACAGCGTATTTGGCATTGAACCCAACCAGGCAGTCATGCACATGGCTGTTGTGAATTATCTGGCAAATCAGCGTCAGGGCACACAATCCACACTGACCAGAACAGAAGTCAGCGGCGGCGGCAGAAAGCCCTGGAGACAGAAGGGCACGGGCAACGCAAGACAGGGCTCTATCAGAGCACCACAGTGGAGACACGGCGGTGTGGCACTTGGTCCGAAACCCAGAAGCTACCGTTATACACTCAACAAGAAAGTCCGCAGATTAGCAATGAAATCCGCACTGTCTGCGAAAGTCCAGGAAGGCAATTTAATTGTTCTGGATACACTCACAATGGATGAATTCAAGACAAAGAAAATTGCTGCAATGCTCAAAGCACTCAATGTGGAGAAAAAAGCACTGATCGTCACAGCGGATGCAGATGTGAAAGTATACAAGAGTGCAGCCAATCTTCCCGGCGTAAAGACAACACATGTAGGCACACTGAATGTCTATGACATTCTCAACGGCGGCAAGTTCATTGTTGCAAAGAATGCCATTGCAAAAATTGAGGAGGTGTATGCGTGATGAAAGCACCGCAGGACATCATCATCAGACCAATTATTACAGAGCAGAGCATGGATGGTATGCCGAATGGCAAATACACATTCCAGGTTGCAAAAGATGCCAATAAACTGGAGATCAAATCTGCTGTGGAAGAACTCTTCAATGTAGAAGTTCTGAAAGTGAATACACTCAACTGCCGTGGCAGACAGAAGAGAGTCGGCAGATATGTCGGCAAGACAGCATCTTACAAGAAGGCTGTTGTGACAATCAATCCGGAGCCTGAAAATGCAAAGGGTACGAAGAAAGCCGACAAGAAGAAGGGCACAATCGAGTTCTTCGACGGCATGTTTTAATAGATAGATTATAATATTAATTATAATCCGGTATGGGACAGTGCTCCCGCAAAAGCATTATTTTAAGGAGTGAAAACAATGGCTATCAAGAGCTATAAGCCGACTTCTCCTTCCAGAAGACAGATGACAGTCACAGATTATTCTGTACTGAGCAAAGTCGCTCCGGAGAAAAGTCTGCTGGAGCCGCTCAAGAAAAACAGCGGCAGAAACAGCTATGGTCGCATCACAGTCCGTCACAGAGGCGGCGGCAATCGCAGAAAATACCGTGTGATCGACTTCAAGCGTGATAAAGAGAACATGAACGCAACTGTTCAGACACTCGAATATGATCCGAACAGAAGTGCATTTATTGCACTGGTAAAATATGAAGACGGCGAAAAACGTTATATCATTGCACCAAACGGTCTGAAAGTCGGCGATGTTGTCTGTGCAGGCGCAGAGGCAGATATTAAACCAGGCAATGCACTGAAATTAATTGACATCCCGGTTGGTACGTTCATCCATGCAATTGAACTGTATCCCGGCAAGGGCGCACAGCTCGTCAGAAGTGCCGGCAACATGGCACAGCTCATGGGCAAAGAAGGCAATTATGCGTTGATTCGTCTGCCCAGCGGTGAAATGAGAAAAGTTCCGGTAACCTGCAAGGCTTCTATTGGTCAGGTTTCTAACATTGATCATGAGAATGTCAATTATGGTAAAGCCGGCAGAAAGCGCCACATGGGTTGGAGACCGACTGTCCGTGGTTCTGTTATGAACCCCTGCGACCATCCGCACGGCGGCGGCGAGGGCAAATCTCCTGTTGGGCGTCCCGGACCTGTTACTCCGTGGGGCAAGCCTGCGCTTGGTTATAAGACCAGAAAGTCTCATAACAAGACAGACAAGTATATTGTAAAACGCCGCAACGGCAAATAATCAGAAAGGAGATCTTTATAAGCTATGAGCAGAAGTATTAAAAAAGGACCTTTTGTGCAGGAAGTTCTCCTCAAGAGAGTCATTGCGATGAACGAAGCCGGCGAAAAGAAAGTGCTCAAGACATGGAGCCGTTCTTCTACGATCTTCCCGGATTTCGTAGGTCATACGTTTGCTGTGCATGACGGCAGAAAGCATGTGCCGGTATATGTCACAGAAGACATGGTCGGACACAAGCTCGGTGAGTTTGCACCGACAAGAACATTCAAGGGTCATGCCGGTTCTAAGACATCCAATAACGGCAAGAAGTAATTGCGGAAGGAGGAGTTTTTAAATCATGGAAGCAAGAGCAACTCTGAATAATGTCCGCATTTCTCCCAGAAAAGTGCAGATCGTGCTGGATCTGATCAGAAATCAGCCGATTGAAAAAGCACAGGCAACACTTCGCCTGACACCCAAGGCAGCAAGTCCGATTCTGGAAAAGCTTTTGAAGTCCGCTGTTGCAAATGCAGACAATAATAATAACATGAACAAAGATAAATTATATGTCTCTGCATGTTATGTTACACCAGGTCCGATTATGAAGCGCATCATGCCCAGAGCGCAGGGCAGAGCGTACCGGATTCTGAAGAGAACATCTCACATCACAATCGTGGTGAAAGAACAAGAAGATTAATCCGAGGAGGCTATTATATGGGACAGAAAGTGAACCCGCACGGTCTGCGTGTCGGTGTCATTAAAGACTGGGATTCCCGCTGGTACGCAAAAAAGGCTGATTTCGGCGATATGCTGGTAGAGGATTATAATATCAGAAATTATATCCTGAAAACACTCAAGCCGATGGGTGTACCTCGTGTGGAAATTGAACGCTTTGCAGAAGACAAAGTCAGAATCCACATTCATTGTGCGAAGCCGGGTCTTGTCATTGGCAAGGGCGGCGCAGAAATTGAAAAGCTGAAAGCAAAGCTTGAAAAAATGATGGGCAAGCAGGTTGCCATCAAT
>CAMWJT010000204.1 GCA_947174625.1 uncultured Ruminococcus sp. | reverse complement strand
GTCGGGGAATCAGCTTATCCGTGAGAAACTGTTCCAGGGAATCCCGGTCAAAATCTCTGGTTAAATCGCCGTTTTCTGCGATTGAAATCTGTCCTGTTTCTTCTGAGACGACGATTACAATCGCATCGGAATTTTCGCTCATGCCGATTGCCGCACGATGACGGGAACCCAGTTTTTTATTGATTAATTCTTCTTTCTGGGGTTTGGGCAGAAAACATGCAGCCGCAAGAATCATGCCATCACGCATGATCACTGCACCGTCATGCAACGGTGTTTTCGGATAGAAAATATTGCCGAACAGTTCTTTGCTGGGGAAGGCATTCAGAATTGTGCCGTTTTCGATCTGTTCGCCGAGTTTGGTCTGCCGTTCAATGACGATCAATGCACCGGTGCATGTCCGGCTCAGTTCCACGCAGGAATCACAGATTGCCTGGATGGCAGGCGACCATTTGGTTGTCATTTCCCGGTTGGATGCGGACAGAATCGCATCCAGACCTAGACCGGTATGTCCGAGTTTTTCGACAGCACGGCGGACTTCCGGCTGAAACATGATTAAAATTGCCAGAATCCCGATATTGAATACATGTTCCAGAATATAAGTAATCGACTTGAGTTCGATCATTTTTCCGATCATATAGACAACCAGCAGAAAGGAAATGCCTTTGAATAACTGTCCTGCTCGTGTTTCACGGATTAATTTCAGCGTTACATAAATAATATAAGATAATAATGCAATATCCAGAAAATCCACAGGTGTCATGGTGTGCATGACGCTGTATACAGATTCCAGGATTTCATGCAAGTTATTCATTGGTACACTTCCTTTCTGACCGGAGAGCAGAGGCTCTCCGGCAGGATTTTCAAAAAATTTAAATTAATTTTTGCTCAATTTTTGCTTAATTCCTGGATTGTCTCTGCAAGCCGCAGCGTGTCCGGCATTTTAGAAAATACCGACGGCGCAAAGCGGACAGCTCCTTGATATTTTTCAACTGTGTGCAGAAAATAATGCGCCAGGGGAGCGCAGTGCAGTCCGGCACGGAGACAAAAACCTTTCTGGCTCAGTTGTGCGGCAACTTCCTCTGCGGGTCTGTCCCGGATGTTAAATGACACAATCGGGACATACGCAGATCCGGCATCCGGATTCCGGTAGAGGATAATATTTGGATTTTTCCGGAGTTTTTCGTAAAGCGTTTCACAAAGAACGTTTTCAGATCTGGAAATTGCAGCAATGCCTTTTTTCTTAACAAAAGAAATGCCGGCTTTCAGGGATGCCGCTCCGATCAGGTTCAGCGTACCGGCTTCCAGGGAATCCGGCAGAAAATCCGGCATTTCCGGCAGATTGGACATGCTCCCGGAACCGCCCTGCATCAGCGGCGGCAACTGAAATTTTCCGTCAGAAATTAATATACCTGTGCCGGTAATTCCATATAATGCCTTGTGTCCGGCAGTGCATAAAATATTAATATGATCCGATTGCAGATTCACAGGCAGTAAACCACAGGCTTGTGCGCCATCCGCAATAAAACAGATATTTTTTTCCTGGCACAGTGCGCCGATCTCTCGCCAGGGCAGAATCTGTCCCGTGACATTGCTTGCAATCGTCGCAATAATTGCAATCGTATCCGGACGGATTAACCGGGCGAAATTCTCCAGTGTTTCGGATTTTGTCGGCTTCACTTGTGCAATGCTGTACCGGAGCTGTTTTTTTTTCGCAAGTGCGTAGACTGGTCTTAATACAGAATTATGCTCCATTTGACTGATAATCACATGGGCACTCTGGTGAGTTGCGGCAATGCCTTGAATGGCAATATTCAGTGCATGCGTGCAGTTGGCTGTCAAGATTACATTTTCTGGTTCTGCGCCGAAAAATTCAGCGATGACTTCTCTGGAAGAGTAGATCAGTTCTGAGCCACGCAGGGCAATCGGATGACTGCCCCGTCCGGAACTGCCATAGCGGACGAGCGCTTTTTCAACAGCAAGCCGGACTTCCGGCGGTTTCGGGAACGTGGTCGCCGCATTGTCAAAATTAATAATATTATTATTGATATTATTTATCATGTGACATCACGTTCCGTATGCTCTGTCTGAATGCTTTTCACAGGGATATTCCCTCGTTTTAACAGCGCCCGGATCTGTTCCGGATCGCCGTGAATTCTGATCCCGAAAATACAGCCGTCCTGCGGACTGGTTGTGCGGATCATCTCGCAGGAATAGCCGTTTGCGGTCAGAATGCGCTGCGCCTTATGCGCAAACGTGTCCGACGGCAGAACCGCCATACATATCATAATTGTATCACCTCTCCTGAAAATAATACTATATGATATGACAGCATTCCGGATTATGTGCAGTGAATCGATCTTGTATCAGGCTTGTATCAGGAGTGCGACACAGTGTGCAGAGATGCCCTTTTCTTCGCCGGTAAAGCCGAGCCGTTCTTCTGTGGTTGCCTTAATGCTGATCTGAGAGAGATCTGCATGACAGGCATCAGCAATATTCTGACGCATTTCCAGGATATAGGGTGCAAGTTTCGGCTTCTGGGCGATGAGAATCGCATCCAGATTGCCGAGTCTGTAATTTTTCTGGTGAATCAGCGCAACAACCTGTTTTAATAATTCTAGACTGTCAGCGTTCTTGTATGCCGGGTCTGTATCCGGAAAATGTTTCCCAATATCACCCAGGGCAAGTGCTCCCAGAAGCGCATCTGCAATGGCATGTAATAACACATCTGCATCAGAATGCCCAAGCAATCCCAGTGTATGCGGGATTTCCACACCGCCAAGAATTAACTTCCGTTCCGGGACAAGTCTGTGTACGTCGTAGCCGTGTCCGATTCTGATCATGATAATAACACCTCCGCAATTGCCCGGTCTTCAGGGGTTGTAATTTTAATATTGGCATAATCCCCGGTTGTCATGCAGATTTTTCCGCCGATGGATTCAATTAACTGGCAGTCGTCCGTAAAATTCAAGTGATGTTCCAGCGCAAAATCAACGGCTTCAAAATAAAGCCGTTTCCGGAATACCTGGGGTGTCTGCGTGATCCAGAGAGAAGAACGTGGAGGTGTATCTGTGATTAATCCGTCATCCACGATTTTGATCGTATCTTTGACGGGGACACCGAGGGTTGCACCGCCAAAAATTCTTGCGTCATGGATGACCTGAGAAATATGCGCCGGCTTGACAAGCGGTCGTGCGCCGTCATGAACGGCGATATAATCCGTGGATTTTGAGACAAGCCGGAGTCCCTGCATGACGCTTTCCTGCCGGGTTGCACCGCCGTCTGTGATTGCAGTTAATTTAGAGATCTGCAAAGATTCTGCTGTCTCCCGGATTGCCTGTGCGGATTCCGGCTTTGTGACGACGATAATTTCTGCAATATCCGGGCAATTCTGGAATGCCTGCATGCAGATACCGATCACGTTGGAATTGCCAAGGGGCATCAGGATTTTATTGATGCCATTCATCCGGGAGGCATTTCCGGCGCAGACCAGAATCACGGAAGTATCTGGTTTTGGAGTTTCTGATAATATCATGATAATTAACAATCCATTCTTGATTTTATTTTATATTTAATCTATATAAATAAGTATAC
>CAMWJT010000203.1 GCA_947174625.1 uncultured Ruminococcus sp. | reverse complement strand
GTACTGGCTCAGACGAAATACAGGAAGTTTCACCATGACGCTTGCCACACCGGACGGCACGCAGAATATTTTCATAGCATCCTGCAAATTAAAAAAGACAATCCGGAATCAGATATTAAATTATACAATCACCGTCAAGACCAAGGACAGCCGTCCGGAACTCCGGGAGATTTTGCAAAAAGAGATTCTCCGGGAATGTCAGGCGGCAATTTCAGAAATGAACCAGGCAAAAGCGGACGTAATCGGAATGCAAGATTTACTGGAGCATGAAAATTTTAATTTTAAATCAGATCCGGACACAGATCCGGCACTGAACATCTCAGTAATTATCAAATAATTAAATTAAATCCAGATTCCGGATGCTGTCTGCTTCTGTCAGTTCCCGGATGACCCGGCAAGGATTCCCGGCGGCAAGGACATTCGGAGGGATGTCCCTGGTGACAACACTCCCTGCACCGATAATCGTCCCTGCACCGATTGTCACACCGCCACAGATCGTCACATTGCAGGCAATCCAACAATTCTCACGGATTGTAACAGGCTTTGCATATTCCAGATTGAACACAGAACCGTCCGGACGATACTGCATGTTTCTTTCTCCCGGAAGAAACGGGTGCATCGGCGTTGCAATCGTGCAGTTAACGCCGATAAATACATCATTACCGATCTGGACGGGCGCACAATCCAGGATGACCAAATTAAAATTGGCATAGCACCGGTCGCCGAATGTGGTGAATTCCCCATAATCGAACTGAATCGGCGATTGCAGATAGAGATCTTTGCCGGCATGCGGGAGCAGCTCCCTGAGAATGGCATTGCGTTTCCGGGTTTCTGTTTCGGGGAACTGATTATACTCTAACGATAATTTATGTGCTTTTTCCCTCATACGAACTAATACCGGGTCAGAACTGTCATAGAGTTTTCCGGATAATAATTTTTCTTTTTCATTCATGTGAAACACTCCTTAAAAATTATCTCAAAAATTATCTTAAAAATGATTCTAAAAATACTTCCGGAACTTTCCAGATCCGGAAGTATTGAAATAAATGATAATTAATTGTTCATTGTATACCGGATATGCTCAATGGCATCCTTTGCATACTCGTTGATTTTCTCGGAGCTGTTGGCATCCAATGCTTTCTGATACCATTCCATTGCCTTTTCTGGCTGCGCTCTCATACCGCCGCTGCCGTTAAGATAAATCTCACCAATTGCAAGATGAGACAGCACAAGTCCTCTGTCAGATGCCTCTTTGTGCCATGCAATCGCTCTGTCTGGATTCTGTGGGAACGGATATGTGCCGTTCTTGTAACTATCGGCAATCTGGAACATGACATGTAACAGCACATCTTTTTCTTTCTGCTCCAGTGTGTCCATGCGTCCTTTGATGTCACGCAGGAATCCGAGCATACTTGCCATGTAGTTCTTGGTTCTCGGTTTGCCCAGGAACGTCCAGCTTCCCATTTCGTCCATGCCTTCCACGATAAATAACGCATAGTCTACCAGATCATCCAGAGCATCCCGGACGGGTGCAGGTGCGGGCGCAGGTGCAGGCGCAGGCTGGATAACTGGTGCAACTGCTTCTGCTGTTGGGACTTGCTGTACGATTGCCTGTTCCGCTTCTTTCTGCTTGACTTTCTCGCTTGTATGCGCTTTTTCCATCTGCTCATAGACAAGATTGTCCTTTGCATTCTTGATCTTCTCCATCAGCTCTCTGTAACGTGCCTGTCTTCTCTCATCACCGATGAAGCTTGCACGGCGCTCCTGCATCAGGATATATTCGAGCATGTGAATGCAACGTTCCATAGGGTCAATGGACTCCAGTTTTGGTGCCATGTACGTGATTTTCTCTACAATAATCGAATACAGGAACATGGATTTCTCCATGTGGCGATTATGTTCTTCGGTGTTGCCAAGTCTGCCCTGACGATATTCTTCGTCTGCCAGTTCCTTGAGCTTGTCAATGTTCATTTTGTCCGTGCCTTTGCGCCACTGGTGTGCGCCGCAGTTTTTACAGCTGACCTGGTTATTTGCAAGTCTTGCACCACAGCTGTAGCAAGTTTTCTGTGCCATTCTCTACATAACTCCTTTTTTTTGACACCTGGAGAAACCAGGCATCCGAATTTTATTATTTTTATTATAACATATACCCGGAAAAATTGCAATCGTTTCTTGCTTTTTTGTGATAATTATCCAAATCTGCAATCCAGAAATCAGCATATTTCACAAAAAAGAACTGCCCTCCTGCCTGAAAACAGGAGAACAGTCTTGTTTTAACGCAAATTACGCATTCAGACGGGACTCGATCTTGTCCAGTGTGTCACGCAGTGCCTGCGGTACACGTCCGCCCTTTGCAGCAATATCATCATCGTAGTATCTGCGCATTTCAGCAATCTCTTTTGTCCAGAGTTCCTTGTCAACTTCAAGGAGTTTATCAAGAATTTCCGGAGTGACTTCGTCTTCAATGCCAGCAAGATTGATGTCTTCTTTCTTCGGCAGATAACCGATTGCCGTCTCAACTGCTTCTACTTCGCCTTCACAACGCTTGATAATCCAGTCAAGAACTCTCATGTTGTCGCCGAAACCAGGCCAGATGAAGTTGCCGTTTTCGTCCTGCTTGAACCAGTTCACGTTGAAGATCTTCGGTGCTTTTTCGCCGAGCGTCTCGCCCATTTCGAGCCAGTGAGCCCAGTAATCACCGACATTGTAACCAATAAACGGCTTCATTGCCATCGGGTCATGACGGAGTACACCAACTGCGCCAGTAGCAGCTGCCGTTGTCTCAGAAGATACAGCAGAACCCATATAAGTACCATGTGTCCAGTCGAAGGACTGATATACCAGCGGTGTTGTAGATGCACGTCTGCCGCCGAATACGATAGCAGATACCGGAACGCCCTGCGGATTGTCAAATTCCGGAGACAGACAAGGACAATTCTGTGCCGGTGCTGTAAATCTGGAATTCGGATGTGCCAGCTTGCCACCCTCTGCGGTGTATGCTTCGCCGTCTACGACATTGCCAGTCCATTCAGTTGCATTCTTAGGCGGATTCTTGGTCAGTTTCTCCCACCATACAGTATTATCATCATTGTTTAATGCAACGTTTGTGAAGATTGCATTTTTCTTGGTAGATGCCAGTGCATTGTAATTGGACTTTTCGTTTGTACCCGGTGCAACACCAAAGAATCCATTTTCCGGATTGATTGCATACAGTCTGCCGTCTTCGCCGGGTTTGAGCCATGCAATGTCATCGCCGACTGTGAAGACTTTGTAGCCGTTCTTGAGATACCCTTCCGGCGGGATCAGCATTGCCAGATTGGTCTTGCCACAAGCGGACGGGAATGCTGCGCAGACATATTTGGTATCGCCATCCGGCTTCTGTACACCGAGGATTAACATATGCTCTGCCATCCATCCTTCATTCTTGCCCTGGAAAGATGCAATTCTCAAAGCAAAGCATTTTTTGGACAGGATAACATTACCGCCATATGCAGAATTGATAGACCAGATTGTATTATCTTCCGGGAACTGGACAATATATCTGTTTTCCGGGTCAACCTGTGCTTTGGAGTGCAGACCTCTTACTAAGTCAT
>CAMWJT010000202.1 GCA_947174625.1 uncultured Ruminococcus sp. | reverse complement strand
TCCTTTGCGGCTATGGTTTGTTTGGTCACTTACCATTTTACCACATTTTCAGGAGCGGTTCACTATTTTATTTTTTCAAAAACTTGGAAAGTGGTGCAGATATATCTTAAATTCAGGAATTGCAGGAAATCAGAAATTTGTCATTCTGGTAGACGTGCGAAATAGAAATAAGAGAGATCCTCTGTAGATCATTTACAGGGGATTTTTAATATTTAGATGTTCCACGTGGAACGTCCAGAAACGGCATGCCAGAATAGCATGCCGTTTCTAGTATATATCTTAAGAGTAGGGAAAATCAGAAGTTTATCATTCTGCCGGGTGCTGTACCGTAATAATAACCACCACCTCCGGCGGAAGAAGCCGAGTTATTGCTGACCTGATTGTCACTTGTAATGACTTTCTGTACTAAATCAGCATATTCCGGCGGGATGACATAGCGATTTGAATTGATGACAAGGATATAACAGGGGTCATCCGTGATATAATGCCTTCTTGCGACTTTGAGCAAATCATACATGGCAGGATTGCAGGAACGCAGATAACTGCCGAAATTACTGGTATAAGTATACCTGTTTTCATAGCAGGGAATGTCAGAACCGGAATGATCCGGCTTGAAGAGGAAATTTCCCATGCTGTTTGTGGCATACTCCAGAGAGGGGGAGACATGGTCTTCCGGTTCATAGATCCGGACATACAGATCATCATTATAACTGTTGTATTGATTTGCATAATTGGCAGAGAGAGAAAATTCTTTCATGCCCCATTCTTTGAGCAAAGCACAGGTTTCAGAATTGCAGGAATAGACGGGAAGCCCGCTCATGAAACAGATGATTTCATCTGTCCGGAATTGTTCCATTGTCATATTCTGCAAGTCATTCTGATAAGCAGTCCGCAGAATTTCCAGGTTATTTTCGACATCCCGGACTGAAAGCAGTTGCGCGTCCTCGGTGCTGTAAAAAGATCTGGAGTAGGATTGTGAATTCAAAGGAGGATTGACAGCAAATCCGATTTGATTAGGGTATCTCCTGGTCGTGATGCCGTTTTCGGTGTAGGATTTTTGATAGACATTTTTCATACGGTTTCCGAGCAGATTTCCGGTTGCCTCCACATAAGTATCAGTTTCCATGCAGATTGCAAGAAGATTCAGATATTCATCGGGCAGTAAATAATAGGTTCTGTAAATGGATGATCCTGTGATCGTGTAGTAAGTAATATGAAATTCTGCACAGGATGAAACAGTTCTTTGATAACGGCTGCGGCTACGGTAGCTATAATAATCATCATCATAATAATAATTATTCTCATCATTTTCATCCTGGTCACTTGTCCGAAATTTATAAGCATCATATAGTGTGTTATTTTGGCTGACATCCTCCAGATAGAGAGAATAATAGCCGTCCATGTGTGCGAGTACCTGATTATTGTAATCCTGTTTCAGATTTTCGTTACAGATTTTATGAAAATCACGGATTTTTGAGATCGTTTCTTTGTCGCTGAAATTGAGTTCATATTCCGGCATATTGAAATTACTGCCTGTTGTTTCAAATTCTACTTTGACGGATGTGATGCTTGCAAGAGCCGGGATATAATAGGCTCTGCCGAATGCACTTGTTGCAGAGACGGTATATAGACCGCCGAGCGTCACACCAACCGTGATGACATAAGAAATGGCACTCATCCAGAATTTTTTAAATCCTCTTTTGCGAACGACTTCCATGATGAAATAAACAATCATGCTGAAAATCAGAACAGGGATCAATGCACCTGTGCCGGTTTCTGTGAGACAGAGAATGCAGACAGCAATGGCAGTCAGGATGACATAATAGATGCCCAGATACACAAACGGTTTGCTGACATGTTCTGCTTTTCTATGTTCATACAGACGCCATGCAAGGATGAGAATTGCCACAGTGAGCAGGATGATAATCAAAGCCCAGCGGATATAAGCCTGCGCAAGTCCGAGGTCGCCGAGTTCTCCGCCGACTGCCGTATAAGTACCAGAATAGCCATAAATATAATCAGAAAGCATATCTTCTTTTGTGGAAATCAGGTAAAACAGATAAATCAGACCGCCGATCGGACTTGTATGCCCGATCACATCCCAGGAGTGGTCAAAGCTGATGATGTCAATTTTGGCGCAAATCACAGCAAGCAGGACAGCAAGCGTGCCGGGGATTAATAAATTCAATAAAATATTGGTGTAGATATTTTCAAACAGTGTGCCACAACAGCTTGTAATCAGGACAGAGATTGTGTAATACATCCACATCAGCAAGAACAAGCCGAGTGTGATTAGAAAATAATATTTATAAATCCGGTTGAATTCGTCGAGATCTTCCATGTCAAGGACGGAGCGAACTAACGGCGAAAAAGCGAGAGTGACAATCCAGCCAATCAGAGAAGCGGCAAGATAGGGAATCAGATACATACCCAGTCCGCCGAGGTAATTACTGAAAAAGCGCTGTCTGCCGGTCAGTGGCAGGGAATAGAGCATATCCACTTTGGATTTGTCCCATTCTTCATGATAAGCATTAATGCCGAAGAAGATGCCCAGAATTACGGAAACACCGAGACAGAAAGAACCGATAGAAGCATATGCCCATGAATTCGTAGGGATATAAACGTCAGAAAGATTATCCGTATAAATTTCCATCATCATACTGCCCATAATCAGGGGAATGCCCAGGAGTTGTAAAATGCAGGTGACAATGGCAAATTTCTGATTCTGACGGAAGAGCCGGAACGCATTCCGGACGGGAAACTTATGCAAAAACCTGGCTGTCATAACCGAGTACCTCCAATTCATAAATAAAAATTTCTTCGAGTGACAAGGGGACTAAATCTTCCAGAACAGGATGACAGGGCGCAAGTGCCTGGTGGATCTGTTCTTCACTGCCCTTAGCGATGATATGATAAATGCTCTGGGTCTTTTCAAAATGCAGGATTTCGAGACCGGGGAAATCCTGTGCAGAGAAGATCCGGGTTTTATCCTGAAATGCTGTCTGAATCTTGTGAACTGCGCCTTTGAGACTGTCAAGCTGGCGGTTGAAGATAATTTTTCCATGATGGAGCAAAGCCGCCGTGTCGCACATTTCGTTGATTTCTTTCAGGTTATGGGACGAGATCACGACAGTTAATTCCCGTTCGCACATGGCATCCACAAGCATTCTTTTGACGATAATTCTCATGGTAGGATCTAAGCCGTCAAACGCTTCATCCAGCAACAGATACGGCGTACAGCAGGCAATCCCGGTAATGACAATTGCCTGTCGTTTCATGCCCTTTGAGAACGTGCTGATTTTCTTGTTTAATGGGAGCTGAATGGCATTTTCCAGTCTCTGGAAGATTTCTTCTGAAAAATTGGGATAGAATTGCTTGTAGAAATTTTTCAGTTGCGTGAGCGTAAAATTTGAGAACTGGATTGTCTCATCATTGATGAAAAATACTTTTTGTTTTGCCTGGACGTTATCATAGACAGATTCATCATCAATGAGGACTTCTCCGCTTTCGGGCTTGTAGATACCGCTGAACAGTCTCAGGATGGTGGATTTTCCTGCGCCGTTAGATCCTAATAAGCCGAAGGCTGTACCTTTGGGGAT
>CAMWJT010000201.1 GCA_947174625.1 uncultured Ruminococcus sp. | reverse complement strand
AATCAGAAAAAATATGCTATACTATAATAGTTGACAGAGGATTATAAAAATCCTGGAAATAATACAATAGGGGTATAGCTCAGATGGTAGAGCAGTGGTCTCCAAAACCACGTGCCGAGGGTTCGAGTCCTTCTGCCCCTGTCATATTATAAAAAAGACCGAAAAAATCGGTCTTTTTTTGTTGCTTTTGTGACTAAAAATTTCAGAAACCGGCTATATTAATTCATCCAAGGATTAAAAAACCGCCTGAATCTGTTATATGGATTGGGACTGTTACACTCTTACGTGCAACAGCCCCTTTCAGATTTTTATAGCTTCTGTGCAATTTTGATAGATTTGATGATAAACAATACTGTACAAATCCTGGCAAGGATATTCCAATCGGATAAGCAATCGCTGAGGAAATCCGAAATCCCTCATCAGCCATCAGGATGTAGGAAGTGCAAACAGCAGTCATAAATGCCGCAGGAAACGCACACAATAGAGAATACCAGCATTTTTTTGCATGTTTCACAAGATACATTGCCTCTGCCCAGAGCGTAAAGACAGCAAAAGTCTGATTGCACCAGGATAAATATCTCCAGATTACTTCTGCATTCAGCAGAGTAAGTGCTGTGCTTGCCGCCACAAGCGGTATCGTGACTGCAAGCCGTTTCAGAAAGCTTGCCTGATCTATTTTAAACCAGTCTGCCACGGTAAGCCTTGCGCTTCGGAATGCAGTATCTCCCGTGGAGATAGGGCATACAACGACACCAATAATCGCCAATGCACCGCCGACTGTTCCAAGTAAGGCTATGGAAATATCATATACCACACCAGACTGTCCCAGATTCGCCAGAGCATCCTGCAAGCCTCCTGTTGTCTCATAAAATGCAACACCTGCTGCTGCCCATACAAGAGCGATCACGCTTTCAACAATCATTGCACCATAAAACACTCGTCTGCCCTGTTTTTCGGATTGAATACATCTTGCCATCATCGGAGACTGTGTTGCGTGAAATCCGGAAATAGCACCACAAGCCACCGTGACAAACATAAACGGAAACATGGGTATACCTTTTGGATTGAGATTTGCAAACTGCATTTCAGGAATGTGATAGCCACCGGCAAACAGTCCTGCCACAATCCCCACTGCCATCAGAATCAGCATTCCGCCGAACAGGGGATAAAATTTTCCGATCAGCTTATCAATCGGCAGTAATGTCGCCAGAATATAGTAAGCAAGAATGACTGCAATCCAGAATGCTGTACCTGCCCATGACGGCGTGATTCTTGCAAGAAGTTCCGCAGGACTTTTGGTAAAAACTGCACCTACCAGGATCATCAGAAACACTGAAAATACCCGCATAAACTGTTTCGCCGTTCCGCCAAGGTATTTGCCGATGATTTCAGACAGGGAAGCACCGTTCATTCTGATAGAGATCATACCGCTCATGTAATCATGTACAGCTCCGCCGAGTATCGAACCAAAAACGATCCACAAAAATACCACTGGTCCGAAGACAGCCCCTAGAAGTGCGCCGAATATCGGACCTGTACCTGCGATATTCAACAGTTGTATCATGAAAACACGCCATGTTTTCAGGGGAACATAATCTATGCCGTCCGGATGTTCCATTGCCGGTGTGGGACGATCATCCGGCTTGAATATTGTTTCTACCAATCTTCCATAGATAAAATATCCCAGAAAGAGAATGACAATTGCAAGAATAAAAGTAATCATTTTTTTATCTCCTTAGATTAGTTATTTTAATTTATTCTTGATAATTCATAATTCTATGCAGAAATTCATCTGTAGTTTCCGTGAATGCTACGGTTACTTCCGCATGATTTTCTACAATAAATTCCGTCATTCCATATTCCGTGCCATTGTCCGCCCAGTCGTAAGTATATCCAAGTCTTGTCCAGGGATATGCACCATAATAATATGACCATAGAATATTCTCATCAAACCAGTTTTTATAATCTTCGTCTGTGTCCTCTCCGAAATCTGTTGTCATATCTCCGATTGTCGGATTGCTTTGATAAGCAGGACGCTTTACGTCCTTGGGATCGACCCAGAATCCTGTTACGGTAGAATGTTCTGAATCCGGTGCAAATCCGATGATCTGCCTGAAGCGCATTTCAGGCGAATCTTCCTGAGACAGTTCTTCTCCATGAGATAACAGTTCCTGTTCTGTAAAAGTCCACACAGGTCCCCACGCAATGCTGACAGTTTCTCCCTCAGGATAACTGTCCGGATAGTTATGCCAGGTAAGAAGCAATACTTTGCCGTCCTGCCAGGTAGTCATGGGATCGCTCTCTGTAAGTGACACCAACGGCAGTATTTCGTCCGGATCGGCAAATGCCGTATCACGGATTGCCGATTCATAGAGCATATTAAAATCCGTTGTTTCACTTGTTTTACTCTGACAACCTGAGAGCATACTCAGAATCAAAATTAGAGAAAAACCAGATATGATTTTTATCGTATTATTAATAGATTTCAAATTTTTTCTTTCTCCTTTCGTTGTAAAAATAATTTTACCATCATTCTATATTTTTTTCGATCCGCAGAATGTTCTGTCCGTTTTTGTATTCATAGGAAACAGCATCCATTGATTTTTTTACCATATAAATGCCCAGTCCTCCGATTGACCGGTCTTCAGCAGAAAGCGTAATATCAGGATCGGCTTTTGTAAGCGGATCATAGGGAATTCCGTTGTCAATCAATGTAATGATCACCGCCAGGGGATTTTCTTTGACTTCTATCCGTACAGTCGCTGCGCCGACTTTCGGATGATAAGCATAATGCACAATATTCCCGAACAGTTCATCCATTGCAATATCTACCTGCATCTGCGTTTTTATCGGACAGCCGAGCTGTTCTAATTGTTCATCTACGAACGCTGTCACGACAGCCATATTATCAAGCGTAGCATCTATTGTCAGCTCTTTCATGTTAATTCTCCATTCTCCATTTTCGCCTTGTATGCAAGGCAAAGCATTGTAATATCATCAAACTGTGGTGCTTCTCCTACAAAATTATCAATATCCTCTTTGATCTTAGGCAGCAGCTCCATTGGTGGCAAATCGAAATTTTCCTCCAGAATCGCTGTCAGGCGATCCATACCGTACAATTGATTATCTTTATTCGTCGCCTCAGTAACACCGTCCGTATACTGGAATATTTTATCGCCGATCTCAAACTGCATTTCTCCGCATTGGTAACGCATCCCCTCCATACCTGCAAGGACAAATCCGGCACGGATCTTATAAGGCTCAAATTTGCCGTCTTTTTTACAGATATAGGGGATCTCATGACCTGCATTCACAAAACGGAATTTTCCGCTTACCAGATCGAGAACGCCCTCAAATGCCGTGATAAACAAGCCCTCGCTGTTGGATTCACACAACAATTCATTGACTTCGGTGAACACTTGACCCAGATCTTTGCCGGACTGTGTATGATCTTTAATCAGGGTCTTGCCGATTACCATAAACAATGCCGCCGGAACACCCTTGCCGGAAACATCCGCCATCACAATTGCAAGATGCCGGTCATCCACCATAAAGAAATCATAAAAATCACCGCCGACTTCTTTTGCCGGATTAATGGTAG
>CAMWJT010000200.1 GCA_947174625.1 uncultured Ruminococcus sp. | reverse complement strand
GGAATGCATTATACTAGTATTGAGAATATTCACAAAGTGATTGATCCGTTGTTTTTAGATGATCTGAAAAAAGAACTGGCTGAAATTCAATCCCTGAAAGTTGTGAAGAACCGGAATCAGAAGCTGAAAGATTTCCGGACGAAACTGGCATCTCTTACATTCTTGGATCCGGCTTGCGGATCTGGAAATTTTCTCACAGAAACTTACCTATCGCTTCGGCGACTTGAAAACCAGGCACTCTTTGCGGAATCCGACAGGCAGGGTATGTTCAGTCTGGACGGACTGATCCAGGTAGGAATCCATCAATTCTATGGGATTGAAATTAACGATTTTGCGGTGACTGTCGCAAAAACTGCTCTTTGGATTGCGGAATCCCAGATGATGCAGGAAACGGAGGAAATTATGGATGTGAATCTTGATTTCCTGCCATTGAAAAGCTATGCAAATATCATTGAGGGCAACTCATTAAGAATTGACTGGGCAGATGTTGTGCCGAAAGAAAAATTAAGCTATATTATGGGAAATCCGCCGTTTGTCGGCTACTCATTGCAGAGTAAAGAACAAAAAGCGGATATTCTAAGTATCTATGTGGATGAGAAAGGCAAACCTTACAAAACCGCCGGAAAGATTGATTATGTATCTGGTTGGTATTTCAAGGCATCACAGCTTATGCAGGACACGGAAATCAGAACGGCTTTTGTATCAACCAATAGTATCACACAGGGCGAACAGGTAGCGAGTGTCTGGAAACCATTGTTTGACCGTTTCGGGATTCATATTGATTTTGCATATCGTACATTTCGGTGGGACAATGAGGCAAGCTTGAAAGCACATGTACATTGTGTGATAGTTGGATTCAGTATAGCAGAAAATCCGCAGGAAAGAAAACTATATAGCTCAGATAGATTTCAGGTTGTGAAAAATATCAGTCCTTATTTAATTGATGCGAAAACAATTTTTATTGAAAGTAGAACTAAACCTTTTTGTGATGTTCCTGAAATGGTGAGAGGTAGTCAGCCTACTGATAATGGAAATTTAATTTTAACAGAAGAAGAAAAGAATGAACTTTTGAAGGAAGAACCACAGGCAGAAAAATTTATCCGTCCTTTTATGATGGGAAAAGATTTTATTCAAAGAAAACCTCGATACTGTTTGTGGCTTGTGGATGCAAACCCTACTGAATTAAGAATCTGTAGACGAGTTCTTGAACGTATTGAAAAAGTCAGAGTATTCCGACTTGCAAGCAAGAAAGATGCTACAAGAAAAAAAGCTGATACTCCAACTTTATTTGATGAAATTAAAGATTCTAAAACAGAATATATAGCTATTCCAGTAGTTTCATCTGAAAACAGAAGATATATACCAATAGAATATTTAAATAAAAATATTATTGCCGGAAATAAATTGTTTATGGTAAAAAATGCAAGTTTATTTCACTTTAGTGTATTAACTTCTAATGTACATATGGCATGGACAAAAACCGTCTGCGGACGTTTAAAGAGTGATTACAGCTACTCGAATACGGTCGTGTATAATAATTTCCCCTGGTGTAATCCCACACCTGAACAGAAAAAGAAAATTGAGAAAACCGCACACGCTATTTTAGCCGCACGTGCTAAATATCCTGACTGCTCGCTTGCCGACCTTTACGACGAGCTGACAATGCCTCCGCAATTGCGAAAAGCCCATCAGCAGAATGATTTCGCTGTCATGGAGGCTTACGGCTTTAAACGCACTATCACAGAATCCGAATGTGTCGCTGAACTCATGAAATTATATCAGAAATTGACCAAAGCCTGAAAAATTACCAGATCACTTGAAAGGGGAAACTGCTCTTATGCAGAAATTATTGAAATTTCTCAAGCCTTACAAACTGGAGCTGATTCTTGGACCAATCCTGAAATTATTAGAAGCTGTTTTTGAATTGCTTGTCCCGAAAGTCATGGCGAATATCATTGATTACGGCATTGCCCGGCAGGATACCGGCTACATTGCCAGGATGTGCGGATTGATTATTGTCCTGGGCATCTGCGGTATGTGCTTTGCGCTGACTTGTCAGTATCTTGCCGCAAGATGTGCTTTCCGGTATGGTGCGGATCTGAGATCTGCATTGTATCAGCATATTAACAGACTTTCCTGTACAGAACTGGACAGGCTTGGCACGTCAACGCTGATTAACAGAATTACGAATGATGTCACAGCCTCACAGACAGGCGTGAATATGTTCATCCGTCTGGCATCCAGAGCACCATTTCTGATAATCGGCGCAATTGTCATGGTATTTCTGAAAAATTCACAAATTGCCTTGATTTTTGTATTCGTAGCGCTCCTGGTCGGATTGCTGTTATATTTTGTCATGCGGAGAACAATTCCGTTATACAGTGAGAATCAGAAAAAATTAGATCAGATTGCAAGACATACCGGGGAGAATCTGGACGGTGTCCGGGTAATCCGGGCATTTTGCCGGCAGAAACAGGAAGTCCGGAAATTTTCTGATGAGTGTGCAGATCTGGAGCAGCGTATGCTTGCTGTGGGGAAAATTTCAGCGATTCTCAATCCGGTGACATTTGCAGTGATTAATCTGGGGATTGTTGCGGTTCTCTGGTTCGGCGGTGTGCAGGTCAATGCCGGAGGATTATCGCAAGGGGATCTGACAGCGTTCACAAATTATATGACACAAATTTTATTAGCCATGATCGCCCTTGCCAATCTGATTGTTGTACTGACAAAAGCACAGGCATCCTCCCTGAGAGTTGCGGAAGTATTAGAAACACAGCCGACCATGCAGGATGGCTCTGAGGATGTGAAACCAGAAGCGATTGCCATAGAATTTCAGCATGTGAGCTTTCAATATGAGAATGCCGGAGCTTGTGCGTTGACAGATATTGATTTTAAGCTCCGGCAAGGGCAGACATTAGGTATTATCGGGGGGACAGGTGCGGGGAAATCCACGCTTGCAGGACTGATCTGCCGGGATTATGATGCGACAACGGGAGAAATCCGGATTTTTGGGAAGAACATCCGAGAGTATCAGTTAAAATCCCTGCATCATGCCATTGGATGCGTACCGCAGAAAGCTGTCTTATTTACCGGGAGTATCGCAGATAATTTAAAATGGGCGGATGCAGATCTCACAGAATCCGGGATGCAGAAAGCGTTAGAGATTGCCCAGGCATCCGAATTTGTGAATGCACTTCCGCAAGGCACAGCAACGCATTTAGTCCAGGGCGGACGGAATCTTTCTGGCGGACAGAAACAGCGATTGACAATCGCCAGGGCATTGGCAGGCAATCCGGAAATTTTAATCCTGGATGACAGTACAAGTGCATTGGATTACGCAACGGATGCCAGATTAAGAACAGCACTCCGAGAAGCATATCCTGATATGACAAAGATCATGATTTCTCAGAGGGCAACATCACTGATGTATGCAGATCTGATTCTGGTACTGGAAGACGGACACTGTGTCGGGATGGGGACGCATGAAGCATTATTAGAATCCTGCGAAGTCTATCAGGAAATTTATAATTCTCAGATGCAAAATAATAACTGTATCTTATAAACATCTGACGCTTCCGACGACTGAATATGTGTAGATCTCGTTGGGACCATAATCATTAAAAAAAAATCGG
>CAMWJT010000199.1 GCA_947174625.1 uncultured Ruminococcus sp. | reverse complement strand
GCAGTATAATCAGATTGTAGAATAACAAGGATGTTATTCTGATTTTTAAAATTTAAATTTGTGTATCAAGCAAGACAATGGTGTCCCTCCTACAGATGCCATTGTCTTTTTTTGATGCACCAGAATTAAAATATGATATAAAATTCAGAACGAGGGTGTATTGTTTATGTGTTCGATTATGGGTTGGCTTGGTGCAGATGCAGATCCGGAACTGTTCCGGAAGGGATTTGATGCAACGATTTCCAGAGGACCTGACGATTCCAGAATTGTAGATACCGGTGCAGGATTGCTCGGATTTCACAGACTTTCGATTATGGGTCTGACACCGGAAGGCATGCAGCCGTTTTCTTATGGACAGAATTATCTGGTCTGCAACGGAGAGATCTACGGCTTTGAAAAATTCCGGGAACAGCTTGCAAATAAATATGATTTTCACAGCGATTCTGATTGCGAAATCTTATTGCCGATGTATCAGGAGTACGGCACGGACATGTTTGCTATGCTGGATGCAGAATTTGCCTGTATTATCTATGACGGCAACGAAAAGAAATTCATTGCCGCAAGAGATCCTATCGGCATCCGACCATTATATTATGGATTCGACCAGGTGGGCAACATTGTCTTTGCCAGTGAACCGAAGAATCTGGTAGCAATCTGTGAAGAAATTCAGCCGTTTCCGCCGGGACATTATTACAAGGACGGCGAAATGATCTGTTATTGCGATATTGCACAGCCGGAGAAGATCTGTTATGATGATCTGGAAACCGTCTGCGATCAGATCCGTGGCAAATTGATTATGGGGATCCGGAAAAGACTGGTATCAGATTCCCAAATTGGGTTTTTATTGTCTGGCGGTCTGGATTCTTCGCTTGTCTGTTCCGTTGCCGCAAGATTCAGTGATCATCCAATCCGGACTTTTGCCATCGGCATGGATCTGGATGCCATAGACCTGAAATATGCCCGTGAAGTGGCGGAATATATCGGCAGTGATCATACAGAAGTGATTATCACAAAGCAGGATGTACTGGATGCACTGGAAACTGTGATCTGTCTGCTGGGAACTTATGATATTACAACGATCCGGGCAAGCATTGGCATGTATCTGGTCTGCAAGGCAATCCATGAACAGACGGACATCCGGGTATTGCTGACAGGGGAGATCTCAGACGAATTATTTGGTTATAAATACACGGATTTTGCACCGGATGCAGAATCATTCCAGAAAGAAGCGCAAAAGCGAATCCGGGAGTTGCACATGTATGATGTACTCCGTGCGGATCGGTGTATTTCTGTGAATTCTCTGGAGGCAAGAGTGCCGTTTGGGGATCTGGATTTTGTAAAGTATGTCATGGCAATTGATCCGGAGAAAAAATTAAATACTTATCATATGGGCAAGTATTTATTACGGCATGCCTTTGAGGGTGATTTTCTGCCGGATGAGATTCTCTGGAGAGAAAAAGCGGCATTTTCTGATGCTGTGGGGCATTCTATGGTGGATGATCTCAAGGCTTATGCAGAAGAATATTATACAGAAGAAGAATTTGAAATCCGTCGGAGTATTTATTCGCATGCTGTGCCATTCACGAAAGAATCGTTATTATACCGGGAGATTTTTGAGAAATATTACCCCGGTCAAAGCAATATGATTACAGATTTCTGGATGCCCAACAGAGAGTGGGAGGGTTGTGATGTCAATGACCCGTCAGCGAGAGTACTCTCGAATTACGGCGCAAGCGGAAAATGATAAAAATCCCCTGTTCAGTGACGGACAGGGGATTTTCTATTTTATGGGAGAAAAATTTTATTAAAATCCTGTGCAGTTGCCGGACAGTGTTGCACCCTTGATGTTATTTGTACCGTTCTTGGAAGTACAGCTGATGATCTTTGCTTTGCCGAATGTAACTTCATAGCCGAGCGCAGAGGGCTTGCCTGTCAAAGGCCAGTTATAATTATTTTTCTTGTTGCCGTCAGCGGTGCAGTTTTCCATTGTTACAACGCCATTTTGATTGTTTCTGTCAAAACCAGATGCCAGATTGCCTTTTGCAATGCAGCCTTTCAGAACGTGATTGCAGGGATCAAGATGTGCTGCCACACCGGAAGTCTTGTTATCGACACCGCCCATTTTAAAGCCGTTGCCATCACCATAGATACCGTTGCAGTATCCGTTATAATTTGCCTGGCAGTTGACAAGAGTTACTGCACCATGTGCCGCATAACAATCCCATCCGTCATCACTGTTGTATTCTGCAATGCAGTTTTCGTAATAATTACCTGTACCGGAATGGAGCTTGTTTGCAAATCCGTCTGCATTCTCTCCTTTGGCATCCGCATTGTGATGAGAATAGCAATTATAGAATTTATTATTAGATCCGCCGTTGGAAACCTGGAATCCTGCATCTTCATTGTAACAGCATGTCACATACTTGAATGTATTGTTAGATCCCTCAATATAAACACCATTGTCAGACGCATTCTTGATTGTCACGTTTTCTACAGTACTGCCGTTGCCATAGAAGGATAAACCTCTGCCGTTACTGCCGGAAGTAGAAGAAAAATCAATTGTTGCATTGTTCTTGCCAGAGATGTTCACACCTGCCGGGACTTTGACAGCTCCGGATTTTACCGTGCCATTGATGACAATCGTTGTGCCGGAAGATGCCTTTTTGATCGCATCGGAGAGGGAAGTACCGCCGTTCTTGACTTCGATTGTATTGCCAGTGCTTGCACTGCTGGAAGAACCGGAACTTGAACTGCCGGAAGAACCGGAAACACTGGAAGATCCTGCGGAGGTAGCTTCAAATTTGAACTGCTGGCAAGCAAGACCGTTATAAGTCCACTGGTCAATATTTCCATTGTTGTCAGAAGACCAGCCGTATACGTCCACAGCCTTTGTCTCGTTGCTGTTTTCTGTCAACAGGCAGTATACACCAGAGGAGCTTTTGACTACTTTGAACTGCTGTGCAGTTGCACCATTTGCTTCCCAGAGACGAATATTTGCGCCGTCTGTGTTATAACCGTTCTCAACATCGAGCATGCGTCCGCCTGCCAGACCGCTTTGGAGTGTAATAATATTATTCCCCAGATTCTTGACATACCATTTCTGGTTTGCACCGCCGTTGCCCTGATACTGGATCACGTTGGAACCATTGGCATCTTTTTTGCCGGAGACATCCAGATATTTCTGGCTGTTGATGTTCTTGATGTAGTACCAACCATCAGAAATATAGTTGGATGCAGCCAGGGAGCTGAGGGACAGATTTGCGGAAACAGCTGTCGCACTTACACATGCTGCTGCAACGATTGCAGAAATGCGCTTTTTTAAAATAGACATGACAAGATCTCTACTTAATTTGATTAAATTAAAAATTTATATTTTGATTTTTTAATAATTTGTGAATAAATATGAATTTGTTTCATTGACATGATTATAACACAAAATCTTTGATTTGTCAATAGTTTGTTCAAAGAATATTCAAAAATAACAGGATAAGAGATCGCATATTCTTGTCAATTTGCACAAATCTGAAAAATATCGAAATATCAATGTTTTTATATTTGCTTGTTGAAAAAATGTTTGCGGATTAGTGGAATTTCTATGCACAATGCGAAAAAAGTTTATTTATTATGCTATCTGAAT
>CAMWJT010000198.1 GCA_947174625.1 uncultured Ruminococcus sp. | reverse complement strand
GTCAGATACAGGGGCAATGCCCTGCAATTATTATTATACACTATCCGGCAAAAATTTGCAAGGGGTAATCCGGAAATTATGAAAAAATTTACAAAAAAATTTGTGATATTTCACAAAAAAATGGATCTTTATTTATTTTTTAGAAGGGGAAGAATTTTGTCCTTGACAAGCAGACAGATCCATGCTAAAATAATAAATAATAATTACGACAGGAGTTTTCATGATGATGATCCAAAAAAAATGTCTTGTAATACCTGCCATAACAGCATTTTGTCTGTCAATGGCGGCAAATTGGTTTTCAGCAAATGCGGCTTATGAAAGTCCCGAAGACGTTACATTCACGCTCCGGGCTGTCAACGGCGGTTACATCCCGGATGACAATCCCAACCGGATTTATATCAGTCCGGAAGATGCCGCATCCGGGATTGTAATCCCGTCAAGTATGTACATCGAAGCCGATTATGCAGATATTTCTTATATTTCTGCTGCCCTGGAATCCGAAAGCGAACAGATTATTTTCCGGGAAGATCTTTTTCAGAATCCCACATCCTTCGCTTATGACACGGCTCAAGATTTCACACTCCCGGACGGGACAAGTTTTTCTACCCGGTTCAAGCCGTTCTGCTTTGGCAGACTGGGCAGTTCCGGCAATTACAGTCACGGCAGTTTCAGTTTTTTACCGAATATTCAAGAAAATAATGCCCTTCTGACATGGTCTTATGACCTGCTGAACAAAGAAACGTTTTCAGCGGATTTTCTGGGGGGATCTTCTGACACTTTCAGCTTTTTTGATCTGGATCTGGAAATTTCCCCCGGCATACAGCCAGGTACTTACAAGATAAACTACATCCGGAAAGACAGCTTTGTAACGGGTGCTACTTATCTGACCAGTGATGACAGCTACCCCGATCCGGACAATCCCGGTAAATACATCAGCAAGTATAACAGCATGGTGCCGGAACTGAAATCCCTGGAAATTGTGATCTGTGAGAATCCTCCCCGGATCACAGAAAATCCCGATCTGACATGCTTCCGGTTTGCACATGATGCAAGAGATTTCTCAATAGAAGACTTCCCGGCAGAACTGACAATCCGTTATGGTGAAGACGATTTTACAAAAAACTGCGGGGATTTGCTGGAGACATTCACTGCTGGAAATCCGGAAAGTCTTTATATCGGACAGCCGGAAATCCTGACAAATTCCCTGACATTTGAGGGAATTCCCCTTGAAAACAGCGACGGATCATCGGCAGTACTGAAATATTACATTGGACAAAAAGGCGATGCCAATGCTGATGGTGTGGTCAATTCCGCAGATGCGTCTTTGATTCTGACCTATTCTGCGGACAGCGGCGCAGGCAATGAGGCATCCCTGACGGATGACACAAGCACGATCCCGGAGGATTTCGCTTATTTTCTGGCAGATATTGACGGAGAATCGCAAAATTCCGGAAAAGACGGTTCTTCCTTGGATGCCGGTGATGCCGCTCTGATCCTGCAATATGCTGCGCTGTCCGGTTCGGGACAATCTGTAAACTGGGATGATTTATTATAATATAATCTATAAAAAACCAGTGTGCATAACGCATACTGGTTTTTTTAATATTAAAAATTCCTGGAGTAATTATATAACCAGTCAATCGCACTGTATGCCCAGTTCTGCGCCGGTTTTGCACGGTGATTCTCATAATTTTCATCCAGAAGAAAATCAGAACTTCCCATGACAACCACACAGGCATTTTTCTTGATCTCCTCACGGCAATAGATCATCACATCCATTTTTTCGGATTCGTAAATCTCCGGATCATCTTCCACACCGCCGTACGGCAGACCACTTGCTGTGTCAAACGTCTGTAACATGCTGTCATAAACGGTATTTTCTCCCTGTGGCATGTGCTGTAAACTTCTTGCATTTCTCAGATAAACTATGCCGTCTTCCATAGATTCATCAGCAAACAGAAAACGATCCGGGTAATCAATCGCCTGCATCTGGATGTAATTATCTTCCAGAGCATGCGCTTCATCTGTAATCAGGTTATAATCAAACCGGATGTAGAATTCTTCCAGCAGACGAGCCAGATATTTATATCTGGTTTCACTTTCAGATGCAGGCAACAGGACGAATATTCTTCCGCCTGTATTCATATACTCTTCGAGAATGTTAAAATCCTCCGCACTCAGATCCTCTTGCGGAGCATTCAGAATCACAGCGCCTGCATCCGCCGGAAGTTCCGAAACCGTGATTTCGTTCCAGTTATAGCCATCCGTCCGGATTCTGTCAATAAAAGATGTTAATTGTGCAACATCCTGCGTCTGACTGCTTGTAATATAATATAATTCCCTGGGGGCAGGTTCTGTTGTAGATTTCGTAACAGATGCTTCCGGAACATGCTCCGGATCTGCTTCTGAAGTCTGAGAATCTGCCTCGCTTTCCAGACTTTTCGGTACATCCATCGAATCAGCATCCGACGTATTGCACCCTGTCAGACACACACACAATGCCAATAAAATAAAAACAGATTTCATAATTTTCATGATTATCATCTTCTTTCTGAATAATTTTATAATTTATAATTTTTTTCAGATTTCTCTAAATTCACCGTGATAATTCCGGCACATACCAGAATCAGCGCCGTGATCCCCTGCCAGTTGAAAAGTCCCCGTTCATGCAGAATAATACTGGAAATCATCACACCGCAGACCGGATTTAAAAAGCCGAATACTGTCACTTTTGAGACTGGATTATGTTGCAGAAGAACCGCCCAGAGCGAATAGGCACATGCGGAAACAAATGCAAGATAGCCAAGAATCAGGATCGCTTTGCCAGTCAGATGCAAAGAACCTCCGGCAAGCATGCCAACAAGTGCCATCACTGCACCGCCGAAAGTGAACTGCCAACCGCTCAAAAGCACGGGATTTTCTCCCTTTGCTGTGTATTTTTTCATGCACACACTCGAACAGCCGCTTGCAATCGTACAAAGCAAGATAAAGCCATCTCCCAGAAAATTCAGATTCAAATTGCAATCTACTGTTTCTGAAAAGCAATTAACAAGTACAATTCCGGCAAATCCGATGACACAGCCGGTTAATTTCCGGATTGTCAAGCGCTCCTGTCCGACAGCTCCTGCAATCAGAATCGCCGCAAAGACATTCGCCGAGACAAGCACGGATGCTTTCACCCCTGTGGTATGTGCCAGACCGATATAATAGAAAAAATATTGTAAAATCGTCTGAAACAGACTAATGATACCAATCGCCGGAATGCTTCTGCGATCCGGAAGCAGTAATTTTTTCTGTAGGATGCTTCCGGCAATCAATGCCATGATTCCGGCGAAGAAAAACCGGATGCCGGCAAATAGCATCTGACTTGCCCAGTCGTCAGATGTCATCTGCATTTCGGAATACCCGATTTTTACACCAGAAAACGCACTCCCCCAGAGCGCACAGCAGACAAAGGCAATCCCGGCAACAATGCCGGTATGCTGTAATTTATTGTTTAATTTCTGACTCAGAAGAATCATCTCCCTGTGATATTCATCATAACATATTTTTGAATTGATGTAAAGCATCCGGAAAAATTTTATTATTTTCACAAAAACAATTGACTTTTCTTGAAAATTATAGTATAATAATACTATAA
>CAMWJT010000197.1 GCA_947174625.1 uncultured Ruminococcus sp. | reverse complement strand
TTTCAGAGCCGATATGCGCTAACGATTTACTTTGACTTAACAGGAAATTCGCCAGTTTTACGAGAAAAAGTCCGGCGATTTTCTGAATTTCAGGAAGATTCTGATGAAAACTGCTAAGAATACTTTTTAGCAGATTTCCACCGATTTCTGCCATTTCTTCCAGGTTGATGAATTCACCCAGTGTGTTCAGAATCTGCAATCCGTCATAAAATATTTGTTTGATACCGTCGAAAAATCCGGACAGATTTCCACGGATTGACACAGATAAATCCTGAATGATTTCAGAACCAGTTTGCAGGATGGACGGCAGTTTTGCTCGGATACTACTCACAAAAGATTTGATAAAATTTCCGCCAAGAGATACGATTTCTGGAAGAATATCAGAAATACCGATCAATAATTCTTCGCCGATCCCCAAAGCTGTCACTTGCAGATTCGTAGAATTTTCAGCAATGCCTTTGAGTAATGCCGTCATCATTGCATTTCCGGATTTTATGATTTTGGGGATAAATGCAGAAATCTGTTTTGTGAACCAGGAAACCAGATTCGTCATTGCAGATTGGATATTTTTCCTGGCATCTTCTGAACCAGACGCAACAGCAAATAGATTCTTGACAAGCGAGTTCAAAGCCGGAGCGGCTTCGTTCGTCGCAGACTGCACCAGACTGCGCAGAGCCGGTTCAATGTCCTCGTAGACGCTGTTTTTGACGGCATCCATTGCCGATTCCAGATAAGTGAGATCGCCTTTGAGATTGTCATTCAGCGTCTTTGCCATCTCGTCAGCCGTCCCGGCACAGTCAGACAACCCGGCTTCCAGTTTCCGGACACTGTCCACACCGGAATTTAACACCAAATTCATGCCTTTGATGGAATCCGCTGTAAACACAGAGGATAACGCCGCAGAGCGTTCCGTTTCGGACATACTTCCGGTGACGGCTTCCACATCTGCCATGATGTCGATCAGATCCCGGTAATTGCCGTTCTGGTCTGCAATCGCAATAGACGTGCCATTGATCGAAATCTGCCCATCCTGCATGGAATTGTTAATATCACGCATCACAGCAGATAATGCCGTACCGGATTCCGAACCTTTCAAGCCCTGATTGGCAAGCGTTCCGAGAATTGCCGTCACGGAATCCATCTGCTGACCGGCGGCGTTCATATTGGCAGCACAATTTTTGTACGCCTCGCCGAGCTGTTCCACATTTGTATTAGAATTCGCCTGTGCATAGGCTAATTTGTCGCTGAACTCAGCCGCAGTCAAAGCCTCTCCAGTATAATCGCTGACGGATTTGGAGAATGCCGACATGTAGTCTGTCACCATGTCGGAAGCTTTGGCAAGATCCATGTCAGCCGCCGCCGCAAGGCTTAACACGCCCGGCAACGCCGCCGCTGACTGTTCCGCATCCCATCCGGCAAGTGCCATATAGCTCAATGCGTCGGCACATTGCGCCATTGTGAACTGCGTGCTTGCGCCGTATTCCTCGGAAACCTGCTTAAGCATGGCAATGTCATCCGAAGTTGCTCCGGCGGCAAGTTGTAACGCTTCGACGTTGCTCATACTTTTCTCGAACGCCTGTCCGGTTTCGATAGCCGCCTGACCGAGATCCCACAGACCCGATATTGCCCCAGATACTGCTTTTTTGCCGAGATCTGCAAGCGCACTGCCGATCTTGGATGTCTGTTCGGAAAGTTTATCAGACAATCCGGAAACGACTTTATCAAATCCCGAAGAATCGCCGTCAATTTCGACAATTACGTTTTCATCTGCCACGTTATCACCTGCCTTTTAACCAAAGAAATCACCTGTCTGGACGGCATTGATTTTTTCTTGTGGAATCCGGATGGATTTCTGAATTTTCCGGATTCGTTTTTGCTCGTTTTTGTCTTTGATACTGGATAAATTCACAGATCTGTAAAACATTCGCTGTTTGATCGGCACATCTTCCGGGAGCGTATTGAATAAATTCAAAAACACATGCCAGTGCATTTCAGGGATTTCCAGCAGATTCATGCGATAAACTGACAAAAATGCTGAATGGATGTATGCCGCATCATACGACCATGACAGAATTTTTTCCGTGGATTTTTTCGACGGATTGCTGATTTCCGGTAGATTTTCGTCATGCCGGAAAAATACGATCAGGGATTCAAGAGCATTTTGGAGAAGATCTGTCGGCGGCATTTCCTGAAAGACGTTTAACAGCAGGATTGCTTTTGCCTGTTCTGAAACGTCTGATTTTTCCCAGTAATCTGCAATTTTCAGCCATTCCCGGAAGTCCGTCCGGATTTTATAAAATCTGCCGCCTACTACAACAGCAAACGGCAGAGGATCATACAAAAAATTCATGATTTACAGGATGATCAGGTAGTTTCAGCGTCTCCGTTGTCGGATTCCGGTGCATAAGTTTCCTGAATTTCACGCATTTCATCCTGGACAATTTTGCCCTGTTCCGCCACGAATGCCAGTAGTTTTGCATAGACAGTATTGTATTTTTGGAGACTGTCGGGAATTCCTGCAAAGATTTTTTCCGATGTGTTTTTGCCGAAAATTGTATCATACATTTTCCGGTATGCCTTGCAGTATGCTCGGAGTTGCTTAGAATAGGGAATCCCCCTGACATTGTGCGGCATGTCCAACGACAATGCCTGCATTGCCATTTCGTAACGTTCCATCATATCTGCATCGGTGACATCAAATTCCAGTTCTGTGTCGTTGATTTTCCAGATTGCCATAATTTCTCACCTCAAAATTTAATTCACATGAATTGTGTAAGTTGTCGTGTTGTTCGTAGAAGCCCCATGATACGACACAATCACATAAATTGTATCGCCGCTAGAAAGTTCTGTCAACGTGACGGATTTTCCATTCGCATTCGTGGTTTTCCCATTGCACAGCACATTGATTTCACACGCATCGGATTCTGCAAATGCCAGGCAATAAACTGTTCCGGATGCAGTGATGGAATATTCTGTTGTTTTCGCATTGAAATCTGGTGAAAGAACGGGATCTGATACACCAGCTGTCCGGAATGACAGCGATTTCAATGCTGTGCTGATGCTGTTTCCAGCAACAACAATTGTCTGGAAGTCGTCGGATGTCGTCACGCTGACTTCTTCCATTTCGCCACGGGTCTTGAAATTTCCGGAATATGTCATGCAGTCCGTCGTGTCTCCGTCTGCATCTGGAACGACCGTGTAATCCCGCATTTTCGCCGTTGCCGTCCACATAGAACCGCCGATATGCTCCGCTGTTGTCATGTCCACCTGGACAATCGTCCGGACAGCTTCTTGACCGATTTTTTCGTCTTCGTGGATTGAAATAATGTCGTCAATGACCTTGTTTCCGTCATATCTGTCCAGTGCATAGGCAACCGCCGTTGCATAGCCTGTGATGTCGGAACGTTCAAAATCTTCATCGACATACTGCCGGGAATATTCTTTTGGGCTTTTACTTGTCGAAAGACTCGTAAAGCCTTCCATTCTGGTAAATTCTACATCGCCAGGAACTTGATAAAAAGCAAGTTTCCCGGTTCGCATCACCAGATCTGCTGTTTTTAAATTCTTACCCATTGAAAAACCTCCAGTTTTGTGTGTATAATAAATTTAATTGAATCTGATACCGGGCTGTATTGTCTCCAGTAT
>CAMWJT010000196.1 GCA_947174625.1 uncultured Ruminococcus sp. | reverse complement strand
AAGAAATCCTGTGGCAAATGCAATCTGCAAATTAAATCCCCCGGTATAAGCATCTGCATCTAAAATTTCCCCGGCAAAATACAGATTCTGAATCAATTTGGATTCCATTGTCTTGGGATTGACTTCTTTGCAGGAAATACCGCCCCTGGTGATAATCCCCTCTGCAATGGGTCTGGTCTGCCGGATGGTGAATTCAAAATTTTTTAATTTCTCGCAAATCCGGATTCTGTGCTGTTTCGTCAGAGAATGATTTTTCAGATACGGCGGAATCTGCAATCTGTCAATCAATGGCATAACCATATTCGCCGGGACAAGCTTTCTTAATAAACTGGATAATTGCTGATTGGGATTCGCTGCAATTTCCCGTTGTAATCGCTTGTCAAGCTGTTCCAGTGTCAATGCCGGTTTCAGATCAATTTGTAATTGATATAATTCTTTGGCATCCGGATTCGCATTGCTATCCATATGCGCCGAGGCACTTAATACCAGAGGACCCGAAACACCGAAGTGCGTAAATAACATTTCTCCCTGTTCTTGATAGAGAATCTTGCTCCCTTTCCGGAGTGTCAGCATGACATTTTTCAGAGAAATCCCCATCATCTCCGCACAATCCCGTTCCAGTGTCTCCAATGGCACTAATGACGGCTGAATTGGTTCAATCCTGTGCCCTGCCTGTTGTGCAAGCCGATAACCGTCCCCCTCTGAACCAGTCCCCGGATAAGTCGCTCCCCCGGTCGCTAACAAAATCCGGTCGGCATGAAAAATCTTTTCATCACAGCGCACACCCTTGCAATACTGATCTGCAATCAAAAGTTCTGTCACTGTTTCATGCAGGATTTTCACATGCAGTCTTTTTAATTCTGCATACAACGCTTCGACAATCTCGGCTGCCCGATCACTCACCGGAAAAACCCGGTTGCCCCGTTCCGTCTTGAGTGCTACACCCAGATTTTCAAAATATGCCATGACATCCTGCGGAGAACATGCCGAAAATGCGCTATATAAAAATCTTGGATTCCGTGGGACATTCCGGATTAATTCCTGCAAGTCGCAGTTATTTGTCAGATTGCATCTGCCTTTTCCTGTAATCCGGAGTTTTTTGCCGATCATTTTATTTTTCTCCAGAATTGTCACATCATGTCCAGTCTGTGCGGCATGGACAGCAGCATAACAGCCGGCTGCGCCACCGCCGATAATTAAAATTTTCATAAGATTATTGCTCCTGTTTTTTCTGATTTCTGATCTTGAGAAGATGCCGTCTGCGCTCTGCAAGCGTTTGTCTCCTGGATTCTGTTTTGTCCCGGCATAATTTCCAGTTTGTTCCGGTGAATTCCAAAATATCGCCCTCTTTGAGAGATTCCGGGAGCATAGCTTTTACTACAGAAATAAATGCCTGTCCGGATTCTGTATCATATTCCAGTATCGCAAATTCACCTTCCAAACGATCCACTCTATATTGCAATTGCATCAACAATTTCACGACTCCTTGCCACTTGCCATGATATGACTGGATTTTGTATCTTTGTCATAATAAAATACAATATCTCCCTGCTGTGCAGTGATATAAATCTGATCCGTCCAGACAGCAAGATGATCCAATGTACTTTGCGCCGGGTGTCCGTATTTGTTATTCACACCGCAGGAAACGGCAACATATTCGGGCTGAACCTGTGCCAGAAAATCTTCACTGGAAGATGTATCACTGCCATGATGTCCGGCTTTGAGGAAAGTTGCTTTTAACAATCCCTGATTTTCAGGATTTTCCAGGATTGTCTTTTCTTCCTGAACTTCCATATCACCTGTGAACAGACAGACAATATCATCATACTGAATCCGGAACACAAGCGAAGTATTATTCAGATCCTTTGCGGATTCATCCACTGGCGCAAGGACTGTGATCTGCGCATTGCCGAGTGTGAAACTGTCCCCGGCTTGCATCGCCGTATATTCTGCGCCGGTTGCTTCGACAGCATCCAGATATTTTTCATAAGTCTTTGTAGTTGGTGTCACAGAATCCGAAAAGATCGGCTCAATCACATGCGCCGGACGGATCTGTTCCAGGACTTTTGAGAAACTCCCAATATGATCAGCGTGCATGTGCGTTGCCGCCGCATAATCCAATTGCGTGACGTTCCGGGATGCCAGATAATCCAGAATTTTCGTACCTGACTTGGATTCTGCGGCATCAATCAGCATTGTTTCACCATCCGCACAGATCAGAATGCTGTCACCTTGTCCGACATCTATCACATGTACCTGAAATTCTGCGTCTGCCAGTGTGACTGCCTGATCCTGCTGTGTCGTCTGATTTTCTTCTGATTCTGAAACACTATATCTGCCAGTAATCAAGGCAATCGCAGACAGAATTGTCACCAGAATTGCATAGATGATCTTATTTTTTGTTTTGGGTTCTTTATTGAATTGATTTGAATTTGAAATATCCGGTTTCCGATTTTGACTTGCCATAAATTCCGCTCCTGTTAAATTTAATTATTTTTTAATTGATTCATTCTGCGTTCTTCCAGTTGCATGGGTGTCATCAGTACCCGCCGGGGCTTTGCGCCCTCATATGCCCCGATAATGCCCATTTCTTCCAGTTCGTCCATGATCCGGGCAGCTCTCGCATAGCCTAATCTGAGCCGTCTTTGTAAATTACTTGTAGATGCCTGTCCGGCGGCAACGACCACTTCAATTGCCTGTTCAATCAGATCTTCATCACCATTCACAGCAATTTCTTCCGCATGAGAATTTGCATTTTTCTTGTCCCCTGTGACTGCCATCCGTTCTACTTCGTGAATGATCTGTTCATCATAATCTGTTTCGGACTGGGATTTGATAAAATTCACGACTTTTTCGATTTCCTGTGTGGACACAAAACACCCCTGTACCCGGACGGGTTTCGGCTGACCGCTCGGCAGATAGAGCATGTCTCCATGCCCAAGTAATTTCTCCGCACCGCCGACATCCAGGATAATCCGGGAATCAATCTGCGACATGACAGATAATGCAATCCGGCTCGGAATATTGGCTTTGATCAATCCCGTGATAATATCCGTTGTTGGTCTCTGTGTAGCAATAATCAGGTGCATACCTGCGGCACGGGCAAGCTGTGCCAGACGGCAGATCGCTTCTTCCACTTCTTTGGATGCCGTCATCATCAGGTCGGCTAACTCGTCAATACAGATGACAATCTGCGGCATTTTTTCTAATGCTAACTCCGGCTTCTCGTCGCAGATCCGGTTGTAGTCCTCCAGATTCCGGACACTGTTCTGCGCAAAAATATCATAACGCTTCAACATCTCCTGGACTGCCCAGTTCAACGCACCGGCGGCTTTCTTCGGATCTGTCACAACCGGGATCAACAAATGCGGTATGCCATCATAAACCCGGAATTCTACAATTTTAGGATCAATTAGGATTAATTTCACTTCATCCGGGGTTGCATGATACAGAATACTCATGATAATCGAATTTGTGCAGACGGATTTGCCCGATCCGGTCGCTCCGGCAATAATCATATGCGGCATTCTCGCAATATCGCCGATAATCACGTTTCCGGCAATGTCCTTCCCGACACCGAATGTGAGCTTGCTCCGGGATTTCTGGAATTCCGAAGATTCTAACAGCTCCCGGAGTGATACCATGTC
>CAMWJT010000195.1 GCA_947174625.1 uncultured Ruminococcus sp. | reverse complement strand
CGCAATTACTGCTTGGTGAACATGGATCTGCGAAACTGATCCGTCGTGCAGAAACACCGTCTGATTATTTCGCAACGTTTGATTTTTGTGACATCATGAAAAATTATTTATAAGGGGGATTTTTCTTGAATATCTGGCATAATATCAGCCCCAAGCGAATCAGTCCGGATGACTTTGATGCTGTGATTGAAATCCCGAAGGGCAGTAAGATCAAGTATGAATTGGACAAAGAAACGGGTCTGATGAAACTGGACAGAATTTTGCATACTTCCACGCATTACCCGGCAAATTACGGATTGATCCCCCGGACATATGCAGATGATGCCGATCCGTTGGACGTGCTTGTACTCTGTTCGGAAACGCTCTACCCGATGACACTTGTCAGATGCTATCCGATCGGTGTGATTCGTATGATTGACAGCGGTCGGCATGATGATAAAATTATTGCGATTCCGTTCAATGATCCGAATTATAATTGTTATCATGCGATTGACGAATTGCCGCCGCATATTTTTGCAGAGATGACACATTTTTTCCGGGTTTACAAAGAACTGGAAAACAAGACAACAGCCGTCAACGAAGTTGAGGGTGTTGACATTGCCAAAGAAATCATTGCAGAAGATATTGACAGATATATTGATAAATTCTGCAAATAATTAAATTAATTTAAAATTCACTTGAGGAGTTGCAACCGATGATGAGTAACAATAGCACAGGGAATGAGATTTTATTTGACCATGAAAACAATGTTGCCCCTCTGGGCGTGCTTGTTATGGAGAGCGCTACAGAACTGGGCAGCAAAATTAATGATTATCTTGTCAAGTGGGCAATCAAAGGCGGATTTCAGACAGATTCTTTCCTGATTGAGAACGAATGCCCCCGTTTTTCCTCTGGCGACGGCAAAGGACTGATTAAGTCCACCATCCGTGGCAAAGATCTGTTTATTATCACAGATGTCGGCAATTATAACTGTACTTATAATTATTTCGGCAAGACAAATGCCATGTCTCCGGACGATCATTTTCAGGATCTCAAGCGCATCATCCAGGCGGCAAGCGGTAAGGCAAACCGGATTAACGTGATTATGCCGATTCTGTACGGCGGTCGTCAGCACAGAAGAAATTACAGGGAATCCCTGGACTGTGCATTTGCTTTGCAGGAACTGGAGAACATGGGCGTTGCCAATATCGTGACATTTGATGCACATGATCCGAGAGTTCAGAATGCGATTCCGCTGATGGGATTTGATAATGTGATTCCCTCTTATCAGGTATTGAAAACCATGTTTCATAGTATTAAAGATTTCCATATCACAAAAGATAAATTCATGGTAGTCAGTCCGGATGAGGGCGCATTGAATCGTAATATGTTCTATGCTTCTGAACTTGGTGTAAATCTGGGTATGTTCTATAAGAGACGTGATTATTCCAAAATCGTGAACGGCAGAAATCCGATTGTTGCGCATGAGTACCTTGGTAATTCCGTCGAGGGCAAAGATGTTTTCATTGCAGATGATATTATTTCTTCCGGCGAATCTGTATTGGATATTGCCTATGAACTCAAAAAGCGCAATGCAAGAAGAATTTTTGCTTATGCGACATACTCTATTTTCACGAATGGTCTGGAAAAATTCGACAAAGCCTATGCAGACGGCTACATCAGTGGTGTATTTGGCACAAATCTGACGTATCGTTCTCCGGAACTGTTACAGCGTGCATGGTTCCATGAAGTGGATGTATCTAAATATGTGGCTTACTTCATTGCATCTATCAATCATGATGTGTCTATCAGCACAGTAATTGATCCGCATGAGAAAGTTCGTCAGTTACTGGAAAAATATAATTAATCTATAAAAAAGCAGGTCTTGCCTGACCTGCTTTCTCTTATAATTAATCATAAATTTAATTCCAAATTTTTTACGGTCAATTCTGCCAATGCGGCATAATGCAGTATGTCAAACGTTTCAGGAACTGTACTTTCCAGAAATTGCAAATGCTCCTGTTCCCATTCTCTGATCTTTTCAACGGGAAGTGATGCACCAATTCCCCGGCATGTTTTCATTCTGCCGTTCCAGCTTTCTCTTGTGAACGGAACAGATAATCTGTATTCTTCATGATAAGTCAGATCAAAATATGGGAACATACATGCCGGAATCCCTATCGGGTGCATTGTTTCTCCTGCACCTGTCCAGTCCGGATTATATTTCAATACAAGTTCTTCGCTCTTTTGTGCAATTTCATCTTCAAACGGTAACCAAGCCATATATAAGATTAGAATTTTGCCGTCTTTTTTTAAGATTCTTGCCAGTTCCGGAGCGATTACTTTATGATCAAAATACCAGAAACATTGACAAGCCGTAATCACATCAAATGTCTGATCCGGAAAGTTCAACTGTTCCGCCGGAGAAATGATATACTTAATATTCATTCCATTCATTTCGGACAAAATTTTTGCCTCGGCTATCTGATTTTCAGAAATATCCGATCCGATCCAATTTGCTCCGTAATGATACATGTTTCTTGGCAGAACGCCTGTGCCAGTTCCTAAATCAAGAACAGTTTGTCCTTTGATACACAAATTTCTTGCAATGATTCTATCGTAAAATTCCTGCGGATAAATATCCCTGTATTTTGCGTAATTTTCAGAAGTAAGTCCGAAATCAAATAAGTTGCCGTGATCAATTTTTTGATTGGATAGTTTCATATCAGGATTCCTCTTCTGTCACAGTAATTTCACTGTCTGCGACATTCACCGTGAATGTGTATTTTTCATAGCATTTGAACCGGACTTCCTGTTTCTCCGTATCGTTCGTAATGGATTCTCGTTCAATGTTGGCATGTGCAAGATTATGCAGATGATTGAACAATTCTAACGCACGATTACCAGGGTCTTTCTGCTTGAAATTATCTGTCTGCATAAAATCTTCAATATCCTGGTAAATTTCAACATAGATTGCATTTTCTTCTGTTGTGTTTTCTGTATTTTCCAGATTCTCCGGTTCAGTCGTATCTTCTGTATCTGCAATCTGTGATTCTGATTCTGTTTCCGGCTCAGTTGTAGCCTCTGTTTGTGGTTCTGTTTCCGGTTCTGTCTCCGGATTTTCCGTAGCACTGGAATCCTCTGACTTTTCAGAATCCCCGGATTTTTTTCCGCTAATCATCTGCTCCAGTTCATCCAGATCATCAAATAAATCCGATTTGCGATAGTTAATCACCATCGGCTTGAAACCGTCCGGCGCTTCTTTACTGCCAATATATTCTTCTGAGAATTTCCCCTCTTTGACTGTCAGACTGTCACCCGACGGGATGATATAATATAATTTATTCTCACATTCCCGGAAGGAATATGTTTGATTGTCTTTATCCCGGATTGTGCCACCGGAAGCTTTTTCGAGAAAATATCGCTTGTTATCACTTGTATGATAAATCAGCAGATTGTTATAACTCCATACGCCCCTGCTCTCTGCGACAGCATCTCCGATTTCATACTCTGTTGCTTCTTGCTCTTGATTTTGATTTTGATCTGTCACACTCGCAGAATCCGGCTCTCCCTGAGAATCACTCTTGTTACTGCATGCAGTCAGCAGATACATGCCGGAAAGAACTGCCATCATCAGACACAAAGCATATAATTTCCTTTTCATATAAAATAACC
>CAMWJT010000194.1 GCA_947174625.1 uncultured Ruminococcus sp. | reverse complement strand
CTTTATTGCAGGAGTGGCAATGCAAAATTTAGAAAGAATATATTATCATGCAAAACATACAAATTGTTATACGTATTTTCGCATGACTGGTGATTTTGATCCAGATGTAGTATCTGAATTGCTTGGACTTGTACCTGAAAAATCATGGAAAATAGGCGATACCAGAAAAAACGGCACAAAATATGATTTTGCATGTTGGAAATTTGGCACTTGTCAGGCATATGATAGATTCGTAGAAAATCAGATGCTCAAAACACTTGCACCACTTTTTAGTAAAATTGATATTTTAAAACAAATCAAAAATAAATTTGATGTTAATTTTACACTGGAAATTGTGCCAACAGTCAGATTGCATGAGCCAACACCATGCCTCGCACCATCTAGGAAAGTGATGCAATTTTGTTGTGATACAGGGACAGAAATAGACATTGATTTATATATTTCTTGTCCTGATAAATTTTGAAATTAATTTTTATGGGGGCGTACCGGTTTCGACGGGGGTTCTGCACCATGATAAGCGAGCAGAGTTCTGCCATAACTCTCTAATCAATGGCACGTTTTTAAATATAAACGCTAAAAGAAACATTTCTGTAAGCTTCAACAGAAGTTTACAGGTTGCTGCCTAAGTCAGCATCTGTTCTGTAACTGAGTACCACGGCTGTTACAGGGCATCGATCAGTGGTGAACGTTCTGGTAGTGCGTCCGGACTACAGGAATGAATTCGGACTACTTTCACATAAAGCCTGTTTGTCGGCGGTATGTGCGGGGAATTTCAGTAGATAAACTACGCTCGTAGAAAGTTGTGGGAATGGGTTTTCGGACAGGGGTTCAATTCCCCTCGCCTCCACCATGTTTCTGTATCAAAAAAGATAACAGAGTGAAAAAGACCGAGAAATCGGTCTTTTTTATTGTATCCGGAGGTTGAAATTTTTAAGTGAAACCGTAGATGACATTGCTGAAAAAATAATCTGAATCAGGATTTGAACCAATGAAAAATCATTTTCAGAACAAATTCAAAGTCAGTCACATAAAAATTTTAGTTAATTTCAGCTAAAACCAGATAAAATAGAATAAAAAACTTGCACAAAGTTTTATAGCCGGTTTTGTATATTTCTCACAAAGTGCAGAAATAAATGAAACCGGCTTTTTTTATTTACAGAATAAAAATCATATTTATTCCAATTGAAATAAATGGTATTTTTATGTAAGGAGGGAGTCGATGGCGTGGAAAAAGCATCTCACACAGGAAGAAAAATCTGCCTATCATGAGAAGAAACAAAGCGAAATGAGTGAACTGTTTCAGAGAATTGATGAAGGTGTAAAAGAAGTGTTTACCTCTGAGAAATATCAGGAGTATCTCAGATTTATGGCAAAATTCACAAATTATTCAGCAAGAAACTGTATGCTGATTGCCATGCAGAAGCCAGATGCTGCACTCGTAGCAGCCTATGGCAAATGGAAACAGCTTGGCAGGCAGGTCAGTAAAGGCGAAACAGGCATCCGTATTCTCGCTCCGATGCCGTATAAAAGAAAGCAGGATGAACAGTCAGAGGAAGAAGAATCAGAAGAAATTGAGGGAATTGCATTCAAAGCAGTGAGCGTGTTTGATGTATCGCAGACAAGCGGTGCAGAGCTGCCCTCCTTCCTAGATGAACTTTATGGACAGATTCCTGCGGAACAGAAAAAGGCCATCCTGACAGCACTTCAGCAAGCGGTTAGCATTCCTATTGTATCCGAGGATATCCAAGGAACAGCAAAGGGTTATTACAGTGCATCAGAAAACCGGATTGTCATCCGAACAGGTATGAGTGATGCACAGACGCTCAAAACGGTATTTCACGAATGTGCACACAAGCTTCTGCATGATCCTGAACTGAAACTCCCGACTGTGCAGGCTTCACGAAGTGAAAAGGAAGTGCAGGCGGAATCTGTGGCTTTTATCGTGGCAGAACGTTTTGGACTGGACACATCAGACTATTCTTTCCCATATATCGCCTCCTGGAGTCAGGGCAAGACGTTGGAAACACTGCATAAGGTTCTCGCAGAAATCCAGTCAGCAGCAAAAATTTTGACCAATGCAGTTGAAACAGGACTTCAGGCTTTGCAGGAAGAACAAGCAGAAACAGAGGAAGAATCCCCTGTTTTCTGTGATATTTCGATGTGAGATGCGCATGACAGTAATCAGATGTGACAGTCCAGTCAAAGTTTTCGGTACAGTTCCCTATCAGAATCCGTGGGAAGATGATGGCTGTGACTTTTTTGAACTGAATGAAAATCAAAAAATTCTCTGCAAAGATAAAATCAATGCAGAGATAAAGAAATGATTCAGTCTGGTAAATTTTCCAGTTGATAAGGTCAGAACAGCTTTGCTTGAAACTACAGTCAAAGAGAACAGACTTGTTTCTGTTCTGACTTGTTACTGTTCCGAAAAACTGACACAACAAGAAATGCAGATTCTCTGGAACTGGTGGGGCTGGCAGTGCCGGTACGGATTCGGAAAAAGACTGGAATCCAGCCGGATTCACACACGGAAATATGATCGACTGAAAGTCATGCTCTGGTATCCGGACTGTGACTGGAATATTACGGAAAAATAGAATATTCATCATAATAAGTAAGCCGTTCGGAATCATCCGGACGGCTTTTTGCATTTCAGAAAGGGGAGATGTGTATCATCAGAGTATTTGACGCATTTTCGGGTATTGGTGGCTTTCGTTCCGGACTTGAGAGAGCTGGGAATTTTTCATTTGTGAGATGGTGCGAGATTGACAAATTCGCTCAGAAAGCCTATCGTACCTTGTATGATGTAGGGGATGAAGATTTTCATGAAAATATCAGATTTGGTATTGACTTTTTTAGGGTGAAGTATTATAATAATAGTGTAAGGAAAAATTTAAATTTTTGGAGGATAAGATGAATATAAGAAAAATGTTAATCAATGATTATGATGAAGTTTATGCGCTCTGGATGTCATGTGCAGGAATGGGATTAAATAACTTGGACGATTCAAGAGATGGAATTGATAAGTTTATAAGAAGAAATCCAGATACTTGCTTTGTTGCTGAAATTGAAGAAAAAATTGTTGGAGTAATTATAGTTGGTAATGATGGCAGAAGAGGTTATATTTATCATACTGCTGTAAATCCACAACATAGAAAACAAGGGATAGCACGTCAGTTAGTAGATTCTGCAATGCAAGAATTAAAACAATATGGAATAAACAAAGTTGCATTAGTTGTTTTTGATAAAAATGAAAATGGTAATGCTTTTTGGGAAAAACTTGGATTTACAGTACGAGAAGATTTAATTTATCGTAACAAATCCATTACTGAAATGATTAGAATAGATACGTAAATTCCAGTTTGCACAACTGAATAACTGTCAATAACCGTCTGTGGCACGCACCACAGACGATTTTTTTGTATACAAAACCAGAATCCGCAGGATGATGCCAGTTGAATGCTGTCACTGTCAATGTTGTAGAAGCTCTGGCAAAAAATCTGCTCCGGTTTGACAAACGGCTACAAAACAAGAATATTTTCAGTAATATGGGGGTGAACGGATGCCGAACCATGTGAAAAACTGTATCACTTTAGAATGAGATGCAAACAAAATCCAGCAAATGCTTGCACAGATTCAGAATGACGAATTTGGCTTGGGGACGATTAGTTT
>CAMWJT010000193.1 GCA_947174625.1 uncultured Ruminococcus sp. | reverse complement strand
CTAGTATAGCACGTTTTTCAGAAACTTGCAAGAGAAAATTGCAAATTTCTGAATTTTTGTAAACCTGTGCAACAATATAATTTATAATTAAAAAATATCACAAAAAAACAGTTTGCAGTTTCTTTGTGATATTTTCCGGAATTTCTAAGACGCAATAATGCTGTATTCGTCAGAAACAGTCTCTTGCTTGGAGGTGAACCGGATTAATTTCTGATTCCGGAATGTGACTTCTCCGGTGACGTCATAAGGTGTTTTGCTGTAAGCGGCTTTGGAACAGGAAACCCGGAATTCCGTGCCGTCTGCTTTCTGGAAAATCAGCGCATATTTTTCATTTCGGATTGTCGAGAAATGATTCTCATTCAAGAAACGTTCTCGCTCGTCCAGTTTCCAGATGACTTTTGCGGTTTCCGTCTGCGTGTCAGAATCTCCCCCCCGGTGTGGGACGGACGCTCCGTCAGGATCGTCCGTTTCATCGGGGGTGTAGTGATTATGATAAGAATAGGGATTCTCAGAATCTGAAATTTTTCCTGCATTTTTAGAATGACTGGAATTTTTAGAATTGCTGGAATTTTCAGGATTTTCAGAATCTTTGAAATTCTGGCTGATCAGCAGACTGTTATTTCCGAAAAACACCATCATGACCAGAAGAATCAGTCCCATCCCGGCAAGTACGAATAGTAAAACCGTCGTCGCCATAGAATCAAAGTCCGTTCGGGTTTTTCTGCATGAAGTTCCAGCTGTCTGCACACATGGTTTCCAGGGTCTCATGTGCTTCCCAGTTGAGCAGTTCTTTGGCAAGGGAAGCATCTGCATAAGATTCGGCAATGTCTCCGGCACGGCGAGGAGTGATCTGATAAGGGAGTGCATGACCACAGGCTTTTTCATAAGCATGGATCATTTCCAGGACACTTACACCATGACCTGTGCCGAGATTAATCGGGATGAAGCCTTTGTGCTGTTCTGCATAATCCAAAGCACAAACATGTCCCTTTGCCAGATCCACAACATGGATATAATCCCGGACACCTGTGCCGTCCGGTGTGGGATAATCATTGCCGAACACAGAAATTTTTTCCAGTCTGCCAACGGCAACTTGTCCGATATAGGGGAGCAGATTATTCGGGATGCCGTTCGGATCTTCGCCGATCAGTCCGCTCTTGTGTGCGCCGATCGGATTGAAATAACGCAGGGCAACGGCACTGAAATCCGGATCTGCAACGCAGAAATCATGGAGAATCTGTTCAATCATGACTTTTGTGTAGCCGTAGGGATTGGTCGCAGAAGTCGGCATATTCTCAACATAAGGCACGGGATTGTTCATGCCGTAGACTGTCGCAGAAGATGAGAATACAAATTTATGACAGCCGAATTCCCGCATGATTTTCAATAATACAAAAGTCCCGTTGATGTTGTTTTCATAGTATTCCAACGGCTTCTGGACGGATTCACCGACGGCTTTCAGTCCTGCAAAATGCACGACGGCATCAATTTCCTGTTCGGCGAAAATTTTCCGGACAGCAGTTTCATCCCGCATGTCAGCCAGATAGAAATCTACTTGCTTCCCGGTGATTTCTTCAATGCGGCGGATGCTTTCTTGTTTGGAGTTGCTCAGATTATCCAGGATAATGACAGAATAATCCTGATTCAGAAATTCTACACAGGTGTGACTTCCGATAAAGCCTGCACCGCCAGTAACCAAAATTTTTCCCATAGGGACACCCTTTCTTGTTTTAATAATTGCTAGTGAAATTTTGCTGTTATAATTATAGTATATATGATTTTTCAGTATTTTGCAAGTAGTTTTTGAAAAAAATCAGGGAAATTTTTGATTTTTGTGCAGAATTCCAGATTTTTGGAATCCGTCCGGGGATTATTCCACCTGGAAACAGAGTGCAGAAAAGGCAGGCAGTGAAAATCTGAAATTCTGGTTTTCGTCTGGTTCCAGGACAGTCCCGGCGGTGTCCGGCGCAGTACCGCCATAACGATCTGCATTGGAATCGAGTAAAACCGTTAATTTTTTGGCATCACAATAGATTGTATAATCTTCCTGCGGTATGCCTGCAAAGTTAAATACAGCAAGAATGGATTCACTGGAAGAATATCTCTGGATTGCATAGACACATGGATAATTCTGATTATGATCCCGCCAGTCAAATCCGCCGTCTGTGTAATCCCGTTCATAAAATGCAGAATGGGTCAGATATAAATGATTCAGTTTTTTGATAAATTCATGAAACATGGCATGTTTGGGATATTCGAGCATCTCCCAGTCCTGTTGCCGTTTTTCGTCCCATTCCCGGAGCTGTCCGAATTCACTGCCCATGAAATCCAGTAATTTCCCCGGATGGATGGCATTGTATAAATAAAAAGTCCGTGCCTGTGGGAATTTGTGTTCATATTCGCCGTGCATTTTCTGTAAGATTGTCGCTTTGCCGTGGACGTTCTCATCATGAGAGAATGGCAGAAGATAACATTCTGACGGGTAGTACATCATGGAAAATGTGAGCTTTTCCGGTTCATGATAACGATATAATGGGTCTGTCCGGAAGAAATCAAGCGTGTCATTCATATAGCCCATATCCCATTTGTAATCAAAGCCAAGTCCGCCATATTCGACTGGTGTTGTGACGTTCGGGAAATTCGTGGAATCCTCCGCACAGAGAATACAGGACGGAAAACGCTGTTTCAATCCGGCATTCATGGTTTTCACGAATTCAAGCGTTTTATTGTTGACACCGCATTCCGGTCTGCCGTACCAGTAAATCATACGGCTGATGGCATCCATGCGCAAACCGTCAAAATGGAATTCTTCGAGCCAGTAGCAGGCATTGGATTGCAGAAAACTCATGATTTCGCCTCTGGAATGAATGAAGTTATAACTTCCCCATTCGCTGATGCCGGCTTCGTCATTGGGATATTCATATAAGGGTGTGCCGTCGAATCTGCCGAGTCCGTAACTGTCAATTGCGAAATGGACAGGGACAAAATCCAGTAAAACACCGATCTGATTCTGATGACATTTGTCAATGAAAATTTTTAATTGTTCTGCTGTGCCGTAACGGGAAGTCGGTGCATAGAAGCCGGTACTCTGGTAGCCCCAGGATTCGTCACAGGGATATTCTGCAACTGGCATGAGTTCAACGTAATTATATCCCATTTCTTTCAGATAGGGAATTAACAGATCTGCGATTTCTTCATAATTATAATTAAGAGTTACCGGATCTGTAGCGGTTTCAGGATTATCAGGATTATCAGGATTTTTCTGTCTCCAGGAACCCAGGTGCATTTCATAAATATGCAAGGGCTTGTCCTTGCAGGTTGTCCGCCGGCGCATCCAGGTATTGTCATGGAACTGGTAGTCTGACAGATCCCGGATGATCGAACAGAATGCCGGGCGCAGATCCATCCCGAAGCCGTAAGGGTCGCAATGTTCCGTGAAGGAATGCTCATCATGCCAGATTTTGTATAAATATCTCTGTCCGGATTTCGCATGAGGCACAGTTACTTCCCAGAACTGATTGTTATAACCGGGATGCAAATCCCAGTCCTGCCAGTCGTTAAATTCGCCAATTAAAGTAATTCTTTTTGCGTGGGGGGCATAGACCCGGAACACGTAACCGCCTTGTTCGATTTTGTGCGCTCCAAGATAACGGTACGCATCAAACATTTGTCCGGTA
>CAMWJT010000192.1 GCA_947174625.1 uncultured Ruminococcus sp. | reverse complement strand
TTTAACAAAAATCAGCAAGAAATCCCCCACTTCTAAGCGAACGAAGTGAGCGAAAGTGGGGGATGAATTGCGTTTCGCTTGACAAATGCTGAAAAATATGAGATAATAAAATCAGAAATTTTGCAGGAGGTGAAAGTGTGGCAAATAAAGCTTACAAATTCAGAATTTTTCCGGATGAAGAACAAAAAATTCTATTTGCCAGAACATTTGGTTGTGTCAGATTTATTTACAACAAAATGTTATCAGACAAAATTGTGTATTATAAAGAAAATAAGCAGAAACTGAACAATACACCTGCGCAGTACAAAGAAAAATTTCCATGGCTGAAAGAAGTGGACAGTCTGGCACTTTGTAATGCACAGAAAAATCTGCAAAGAGCCTTTACTAACTTTTTTATCAATCCAAAAAGCGGATTTCCGAATTTCAAAAGTAAGCATAAAAGCAGAAAAAGCTATACAACAAATTGTGTGAACGGTAATATTAAAATTGAAAACGGATGCCTGCAATTGCCAAAAGCCGGACTGGTCAGAATGAAACAGCACAGGCACATTCCATCCGGTTATCAATTAAAATCTGTTACAATCAGTCAGACACCAAGCGGAAATTATTATGCAAGTATTCTGTTCGAGTATGAAAACCAAGTATCAGAACAGGAATTGCGTCATTTTCTTGGTCTTGACTTCTCCATGCACGAATTATACAAAGACAGCAATGGCAATGCGCCACAATATCCGAGATACTACAGACGTGCAGAACAGAAATTAAAATGGGAACAACGCAAATTGTCCTTGATGCAGAAAAATTCAAAGAATCACCAGAAACAACGGATCAGAGTTGCAAGACTGCACGAAAAAACGGCAAATCAAAGAAAAGATTTTCTGCACAAATTGTCACGGAAGTTAGCAGATACTTATGATTGTATCTGCATCGAAACTCTGGATATGAAAGCCATGTCGCAGGCTTTGCATTTCGGAAAGTCTGTTGCTGATAATGGCTGGGGCATGTTTACCACATTTCTGCAATATAAACTCGAAGAACTGGGTAAAAAACTTGTCAAAGTAGACAGATTTTTTGCAAGCAGTCAGCTTTGTTCCTGCTGTGGTTACAAGAACCCTGTTACAAAAGATTTATCAGTCAGGGAATGGACTTGTCCACAATGTGGTATCCATCATGACAGAGATAGCAACGCTGCCATCAATATCAGAAACGAGGGTATGCGGGCAGTTCTTGCATAACTGAAAATAAATCAACAGAAAAGAACCGTAGGACACACGGGGTTAGCCTGTATTACTACAGCAGCTCTGCCAAATCACAGAGTGTCAGACTGGTTAAACAGGAAGCCCTCGCCTCTATGCCGTCAGGCATAGGCGGGGGAGGATGTCACTTATAAAAATACAGAAAGTGAGTGAGGATGCGTTATGAGAGAAATCACAACACAGGAAATTACAGAAGCTGTTGCAAAGCTCTGCATTCAGGCAAATAAAATTTTGCCCGAAAATCTGGAGCAGAAAATCAAGGACTGCGCAAAGCAGGAAAAGTCTCCTGTTGCCAGAGCCGTTTTTGATGATCTTCTGGCGAATCTGGATGCCGCCAGAGAAGAAGATTTCCCGATCTGTCAAGATACCGGCATGGCAGTGGTATTTATTGAACTCGGACAGGATGTGCATATCACCGGGGGAACGCTCCGGGATGCTGTGAATGCCGGTGTTGCAAAGGGCTATACAGAAGGTTATCTGAGATGTTCCATTGTGGGCGATCCGTTGGAACGGGTCAATACACAGAACAATACCCCGGCAGTCCTGCATACGGAACTTGTGCAGGGCGATCAGATCCGGATTACTGTCTGTCCGAAAGGATTCGGGAGCGAGAACATGTCACAATTGAAAATGATGACCCCGGCGGCAAGTCAGGAAGATATTATAGATTATGTCACGGACTGCATTGCAAAAGCCGGAAGCAATCCCTGTCCGCCGATTGTGGTCGGTGTCGGGATCGGGGGGAATTTTGAAGAATGTGCGTTACTTGCCAAAAAGGCACTTTGCCGGGATGCCGGGCAACGGAATCCCAAGCCGATTTATGCAGATCTGGAGCAGAAAATGCTTGACCGGATCAATCAATCAGGGATCGGCGCACAGGGATTCGGCGGAACTGTCACGGCATTATATGTCAATATTGAACAGGGTGCAACGCATATTGCAGGCTTGCCGGTTGCTGTCAATGTTGGCTGTCATGTGACGAGACATGCAGAAATGATTTTATAAATATAATCAGGAGCTGAATTTTTATGCTGTTAGCAATTGATGTAGGCAATACCAATATTGTCCTGGGCTGTTTTGATGGGGATTGCATCCTGTTCCGGGAGAGATTATCGACCAATCAGCAGGCGACGGATCTGGAATATATTTCCGGTATCAAAATGGCACTGGATATGCACGGAATTGAAAAAGATCTGATTCAGGATGCCATTATTTCTTCCGTTGTGCCGTCCGTGACGGCGACGCTCCGGGAAGCCGTGAGCAAATATATTCACAAGCGTGTCATGGTTGTCAATCCCGGCATCCGGACGGGGTTAAGCATTTTAATTGATAATCCGGCACAGCTTGGCAGTGATCTGGTCGTAGATGCCGTTGCCGGATTGCAGGAATATCCTGCACCGATGATTATTATTGACATGGGGACGGCGACCACATTATCTGTGATTAACGAAAAAAAGCAGTATATCGGCGGTGTGATTACCACCGGAATGGCAGTCTCAGTGGATGCGCTTGTCAGCCGGACTTCGCAGTTGCCAAAGATCAGTTTTGAACCGCCGAAGAAAGTCATCGGGACAAATACGATTGACTGCATGAAAAGCGGCATCCTCTACGGGACGGCATCCATGCTTGACGGGATGATTACAAGAATTGAACAGGAACTCGGACAATCCTGCACGGTCATTGCAACGGGGGGATTGTCCAGGACGATCATTCCGTTATGTACACATGAAATGATCCTGGATGATGATCTGTTATTAAAAGGCTTAAATGCGATTTATCAGAAAAACAAAAATTAATTTTTAGGACGGTGGTGAGGCATGAATTCTATCAAATTTTTGGTTTGTTGTTTCTGTCTTTTACTCACTCTAACAGGATGTAGCAATACACCATCAATTCCAGATGAGAAAACCGCTGAACAAGCGACAGTAACTTATATGGCTGAAAAGTATGGCGTAGATATTGATATTAGAAATTCTACTATATTCCGAAAAGGTGTCAACAGATATATGCGTGTATCGTTTGATCTTGTTGGGATCACTACAATAAACGGATATGATGCTTATGTTAGTTTTGACGCAACGGATCATACCACTCCTGAAGTTGTTAGCGAAAATTACATGAAAGTTACTTTGGAACCAATCATGGTTGATTATTTGAACAGTCTGATTTGCGTTGATGTTGCCAATATCTCGAATTTATCGCAACAGACGGTCGATCCTATCGGTTTCTACTCTGATTTTCCTTTGATTCATTCTTCGGATGAAACGAAGCAATTGATTCAATCAACTCAACTGATGTTTGATTATTGGATTTACACATGTGATAAGACTTCTGATTTGGAAGAAAATATTCTTAATCAAATCCAATTGTTTAGCGATGACCATGTTCGGTTTCATTTAATTAAATGTGATTCAACTAAATTTGATGAGTTGCATCAAAAATATAAGAA
>CAMWJT010000191.1 GCA_947174625.1 uncultured Ruminococcus sp. | reverse complement strand
GTCAAGACAGCCCTCCGGTGTGATCTCGATCACTCGATTGGCTACTGTCTGCAACATCTCATGATCGTGAGACGAAAACAGTACAACGCCTTTGAACGCCGAAAGCCCGTTGTTGACTGCCGTGATACTTTCCAAGTCCAGATGATTGGTCGGTTTGTCCAGTAACAACACATTGGAGCCGTACAGCATCATGCGTGAAAACATACAGCGAACTTTTTCACCGCCAGACAGCACTTGGACGGACTTGTAAACGTCGTCCCCTGAAAATAACATTCTGCCTAGAAACCCTCGCAAATAGGTCTCCGTCTGGTCTTTCACTGCAAATTGCTGCATCCACTCTATCAGGTTTAACGGACAATTGTCAAAATATCCGGAATGGTCAACAGGAAAATAAGAAACTGATGTGGATATTCCCCATTTGAAACTGCCCTCGTCAGGCTGTTCTTCTTCCATGAGAATCTTCATCAGCATTGTAATTGCTTGTTCACTTTCACCGACAAAAGCAATCTTATCCGTTCTGCTTACGGTGAATGAAACGTGGTTCAGGAGCTGTACACCATCAACAGTCTTGCTGATGTCCTTCACCTGTAACACGTCTTTGCCGATTTCACGGTCGGCATCAAAACCAATGTACGGATAGCGCCGGCTGGATGCGGGCATTTCCTCTACTGTCAGCTTTTCGAGGAGCTTGCGTCTTGCCGTTGCCTGTCCGGATTTGGACTTATTGGCTGAAAATCTTTCAATAAAAGATTTCAGTTCTTTGATTTTTTCCTCTGTTTTCTTGTTCTGCTGTTTCTGCAATCTCTGCATCATCTGACTGGATTCGTACCAGAACGCATAGTTGCCCACATAGAGCTTGATTCTGGTATAATCAATGTCCACAATGTGCGTGCAGACGTTATTTAAAAAGTGTCTGTCATGTGAAACTACAATGACAGTGCCAAAATATTCACTGAGGAAATCTTCAAGCCATCGGATTGCCTCAATGTCCAGATGGTTCGTCGGTTCGTCCAACAGGATAATATCAGGATTTCCAAATAAAGCCTGTGCCAGCAGAACTTTTACTTTCTCATTGCCGGACAGACCCTGCATCTGTGTATATAATAGATCTTCAGAAAGCCCAAGACCCTGTAATAATTTAGAAGCATCCGATTCTGCTTCCCATCCGTTGAGTTCTGCAAATTCTCCTTCCAGTTCAGAAGCCAGTACGCCGTCTTCTTCCGAAAAATCTTCTTTTGCATAGAGAGCGTCTTTTTGTTGCATAATTTCATAAAGCCGGGCATTGCCCATCAGAATTGTGTCCAGGACAGAATACTGATCATATGCAAAATGGTCTTGTTTTAGAATACTCAGCCGCAGATCCTTGTCAACGGTAACTTCGCCGGTTGTAGGTTCTAAATCACCGCAAAGAATTTTCAGAAAAGTGGATTTGCCAGCGCCGTTAGCGCCGATCACACCGTAGCAGTTTCCGCCTGTGAATTTGAGATTGACATTTTTGAACAGAACGGAACTTCCAAAGGAAAGGCTCATATTTGTGACTGTAATCATGATGTATTTTCTCCTTGAATTTTAATTATTATTTATATATATACTATCATATACTATATAATAGTATAGCATAATTTGCAGGAGAAAAACAATTTGCAAAAATACAGAAAAACACTTGCAATTTTTGTTAGAATATGTTATAATAATACAAATTAGGAATCATTCAGAATATAGATTGAAATATAAATTAGAATAATAATATAGATAAATCTGTCACGGGAAAGGAGCACTGTTGTTTATGTTTGAAGTAACTGTAAAAGGCGGTACATTACCGCAGGAAGAAATTGATGCTTATATCTTTTATACCAAAAAAAAATACGGCACGATTCTCCCCGAACATCTGGAAATGGTTCTTGAAGTGGACGGTGATTTTGTCAATATCAGTTACAAACCGCCCCTGTCGTTTCATGCCTATCGCAGCACAGACTATCTTGTCAACGACATCCAGAAACTGAATTCATCCAAATATGAAGAATTTCTGGACAAGGTCGTACATACGACAGAATGAAATAAAAATTTTATTTAGATCTTGCCGTCAGCAGTGCCTGCTTCTGGGTCATTTCGATTGTTGATGTGCTTGCTTTCATGCTGGATTTTCTCTGTAAGCGAAGCTTGTCCGTAATCAGTGCAATGAATTCCGAATTGGTCGGCTTTCCCTTGCAGGTGTTGACTGTGTAACCAAAGAATGCGTTCAGCGTATCAATATCGCCCCTGTCCCATGCAATCTCGATCGCATGGCGGATCGCTCTTTCTACTCTGGAAGATGTGGTGTTATATTTCTGTGCAACGGTCGGATATAACAGCTTTGTCACGCTGTCGAGTAATTCCGGATTTTCCACAGAAGCAAAGATCGCTGCTCTCAGATAGTGATAACCCTTGATATGTGCCGGTACACCAAGCTGATGAATAATGTCCGTAATTGTCAGTTCAAGATCACGTTCATTGGTAGCTGGCATTTCCGGTTGGATCAATGTGAGAATTCTTTCCGCAAGCATGGAAATTTCAAACGGTTTCAACAGATAATACTTTGCGCCGTTTGTCATAATCTGCTGTTCCATAAATGGATTATCATAAGCGGAGATTACAATGAACTCCGGGAAATAATCGCATTCTGCCTTGGTGCGTTTGATCAGTTCAATCGCATCCATGTGCGGCATAACAGCCTCGACCACAACGACTCTGGGTTTTTCTTCACGAATTGTATTTAATAACACATTGCCATCCTTACGGCGTGTGATCGCATATAAACCATAATTGCTGCGCAGTGTGCTGGCAGTTGAGATACCATAGTCAACGGTATCGTCCCCGATGAGGACTTTAATTTTATCGTTCATTTTGGGATTTATTTCCTCCTTTGCTCTACAGATAAAATTTTAGCATAGTTTTTGTAAAAAATCAAGTGGATATTTTAAAATAATTATAAAAAAATAAAATATTTTTTTTAAAATTTTGTCGAAATTTGCGATTGTGAGCAAAAAAATTTTTCAGATATTGAAAATCAGAAGAAAAACAGCAAAAAAATTCAAAATATTCATCATATTCATTCAAATTTGCATAAAATACAGGATTTGAAAAATGTTTTTGCATATTTATTCAATTTTGTTCGGAAAAGCTATTGACATTGTCTTTCAGATGATGTATAATAAAATTAATTTAAAAATAAACGGCATTTTGCCAGGAGGTTTTGCTATTATTATGAAGAAAGAAATCAAAAAAGTTGTGCTTGCGTATTCCGGCGGTCTGGATACATCCATTATTATTCCGTGGCTGAAAGAAAATTATAATAACTGTGAAGTAATCGCAGTTTCCGGCGACGTCGGACAGGGTACAGAGCTTGACGGTCTGGAAGAAAAAGCACTCAAGACCGGTGCATCCAAGCTGTATATTGAAGATCTCACAGAAGAATTCATCACAGATTATGTGTTCCCGACCGTGCAGGCTGGTGCAATCTATGAAAATCGTTACATGCTCGGCACATCATTTGCACGTCCGATTATTGCCAAGAGAATTGCAGAGATTGCAATCAAAGAGGGCGCAGACGCTATCTGCCACGGCTGTACCGGCAAGGGCAACGACCAGGTTCGCTTTGAACTTGCCATCAAGGCTTTTGCGCCGGAGATGGAAATCATTGCACCGTGGAGAATCTGGGATCTGAAATCCCG
>CAMWJT010000190.1 GCA_947174625.1 uncultured Ruminococcus sp. | reverse complement strand
CATAGCCTTCTGTGTCGGAGAGTTCTTTCAATGTACCCTTTGCTTTGTCGGTCGTTGCAAAAATATGATTCTTTGCTTCTTCCTTGCCATATTTTTCCTCAACCAGTTTCTTGAATACACGGAATGCAAGCGCCGGTTCTGTGGTTGTGCCGGATTTGGAAATCACATTCACAGAAATATCCTTGCCCTCGCAGATTGCCAGAATTTCATTGAGATACGTCGGATTGATATTATTGCCGACATAATAAATATCTGGTGTATCTTTCTGCATGTTGTTATAGAACGGCGATTTTAAAAATTCAATCGCAGCTCTTGCACCCAGGTAAGAACCGCCGATACCGATCACGATAAGAATATCAGAATTTTCCTGGATCTTCTTTGCAGCAGCCTGAATCCGTGCAAATTCTTCTTTATCGTAATTAGTAGGAAGTTCCACCCAGCCGAGAAAATCCTTGCCGAGTCCGTTTTTTGCATGGAGCATTTGCGCAGCCGTTTCGACTTGTGCTTTGATGCCAGTAAGTTCGTCCGGCTTGACAAAATTTCCCAGATAATTTTTATTTAGTTTCAGCGTCATATTAATGCCTCCAAAAAAATCAGAATTTACTTACTATTTTATTTTACTATAAAAGCAAAAATTTTGCAAGCCTATCTTGCTTTTTTTTACAATCTTGTGAAAACAGAACAAATTCAAATCTCGATTTTTGGTTATTTTTACAAGAGATCCTGTAAAATTCTGTTTAAAATCATTTAAAATTTATTTTTGCGTGCCTGTCTGCATATGCTATGATAAAAACAGGAGGTGTTTTTGATGTGCTGTAAAATTAAAATCATTATTGTAATCATCAGTATTTTTATCAATTTTATAAAAATACTCCCGGTCTGCGCCGAAGAAGATTTTTCACAGAATTCTTTCCAGGAATCCGCCTTATTATTAATAGAAGCCAATACCGGTTGCATTCTCTCGCAGGAGTATGCAGAACAGAAGCGACCTGTCGGCTCGCTTGCCAAGCTCATGACAGCATATCTCACGGCAAAAGCAATTGAAAATGGCGATTTCGCAATGGATTCTGTCATGACTGCCGGCGAGAGCGTTTCCGGGATGGATGGCGCTGTGATCTGGCTCAAACCCGGCGACACGATCACCGTCCGGGAATTGCTGTTAGCATTGATTGTCGGCAATGCCAATGATGCCGCCGCTGTCCTTGCAGACCGGATTTCCGGCAGTTCTGAAACATTCGTCATGGATATGAATGCAACAGCATTCGATCTCGGCATGAGAGCAACGCACTTCACATCCCCCCAGGGATTTGACGATTCTATAGCGTATTCCACTGCGCAGGACATGGGACTGCTTGCCTGTGCGGTGCTCCGATGTGATATATTATCAGAATGTCTCACGACCTGGCGGACGTTCATCCGGAATGATACTGTGGAACTTGTCAATGAAAATTCTCTCACAAGGACGTGGGACAATTGCAGGGGACTGAAAGCCGCACGTTCTCCGGCATCCGGGAATTCTGTGATTGCCGCTGCGCAACAGGATGATATGATCTGCGTTGCGGTTGTCCTGGGATGTCCGGACGAGGACGAACGTTTCACGATTGCAAAAAAAATGCTTAATGCCGGATTTCAGCGTTATCAGATTACAATTCCGGGATTTTCGGAAGAATTTTTACAACCGCTCCGGATGAAAGGCGGGACAGAATCCGCCGTGCTCCTGAAATTGTCCGGTCTGCCGGCGCTTGCCGTCCCTGCCGGTGCGCAATTGCAAGCAGTTATGATCCTTCCGGAGTATGTACAAGCGCCTGTGAGAAAAAATCAGAAATTAGGGACAGTCTATTTTTATCATGAAGAAACGTTGTTATGTGAGTGTGCCTTGTTGGCTTCCGAGGAAGTACCGGCAATGACCTTTCAGCTTGCGTGCAAGAGAGTCCTGCATTTTTTATTTTAGAGACTTGACATTTTTTGAAAATATGCTATAATTAAAACAGCACGCTGTATAAATACAGATTTTTCCGGTATACTAATTTCTGAATCAGAAAATTCAGAAAGGCGTGAAAATCATGCAGAGTTATCATGCAGGAGAGTATCATCCTCCGGAAGAATTCCCCCGGATCGAGACAGATCCGGATCGGGATCAGGAGAAAAATTCGGAAACCGCACAACAGCTTGATGAATCGGAATTAATCCAGGACACAGGGAGCATCCGCCCCCAGAATGCCAAGCATCTGATTCATTGTCTGACAGTGATTGGGCAAGTCGAAGGACATTATGAATTATCATCCCAGAACAAGACAACCAAATATGAACACATCATACCGGCGCTTGTGGCAATTGAACAAGATCGGAGCATTGAGGGGCTGTTGATCTTGTTGAATACGGTCGGCGGTGATGTGGAAGCCGGTCTTGCAATTGCGGAGCTGATTGCCGGCATGCAGACACCCACTGTGTCGCTTGTCGTTGGCGGCGGTCATTCTATCGGTGTGCCACTCTCAGTCAGTGCTATGAAGTCTTATATTGTGCCGTCGGCATCCATGACGATTCACCCCGTCCGGATGAATGGCATGATGCTAGGTGTTCCGCAAAGTTTTTCGTATATCTCGAAAATTCAGGACAGAATCATCAGTTTTGTGACCCGCAACAGCAAGATTTCTGAACAGCAATTCCGGTCGCTGATGACGAACACGAAAGAACTCGCCACGGATGTGGGGACGGTCATTTCCGGAGAACAGGCAGTCAAGATGGGACTGATTGACCAGATGGGCAGTCTGAGCGATGCGATTTCGGCATTATATGAACTGATTGAGACGATGCCGGCAAGATACCCGGATTAATTTCAGGCACAATTTTTGTGCCGATACATAGATAGAGATAATTAAAAAATAAAATAATAAATAATAAGGAGACTACATAATTATGACGATTTTAGATGCCATTCTACAGGGAATCATCCAGGGACTGACGGAGTTTCTCCCGGTTTCCAGTTCCGGACATTTGATGCTCTATGCGCATATCTCAGGCAATGCCGGAGAGAGCAATAACTTTTTGTTTTCGGCATTTCTGCATCTGGGGACGCTCCTGGCGACATGCCTTGCGTTCCGGGATACAGTTATAGCACTTGCCAAAGAGGGAGGTAGCATGCTCTCCGATCTGTTCAAAGGACAGTTACTCAAGAAAGGTCTGGGCTCTCCGGAAAGGCGAATGCTCTATATGCTGATCATTTCTCTTGCTGTACTCGTACCGTTCTATTTTGTCCGAGATTTTATCGAGGGTATCGCAGAAAAATATATCATTGCTCTGGGATGCTTCTTTCTGTATACGAGCGTGATTCTGTTCCTGTCAGACCGTTGCAAACATGGCACGAAGAATGCCGGAAATCTCACATGGAAAGAAGCGCTTACAATCGGCATTTTCCAGGCAATTGCCCTGTTTCCCGGCATATCCCGGAGCGGTTCGACGATCTGCGGTGCATTATTTACCGGGACAGATCGTGACACGGCTGTGAAATATTCGTTCATGCTTGGGATTCCGACGATTCTGGCGGGCTGTCTGGTAGAAATCAAGGATGCTGCGGATGCCGGAGCGCTCCCCGTGAATGAGATCCCCATGTATCTGATTGGCTTTGTCGTTGCCGCCGTTGTCGGAATCGGTGCAATCAAGTTAGTAGATTTGTTAGTCAAAAATAATAAATTCAAGTATTTTGCAGTTTACACAATCAAAGTCACATATACACATCACACCCATCATA
>CAMWJT010000189.1 GCA_947174625.1 uncultured Ruminococcus sp. | reverse complement strand
GACATACACACGGGATGCTGGATTATTACCGACAATCACGACTGCCAATCCAGGACGCTTTCCGGATTCCTGGATCAATTTTTCTGTTTCCAGTCTGACCTGCTCTTTTACAGATGCAGATACTTGCTTACCATCAATTAAATTTGCCATAATGGATCATACACTTTCTGATTTAATTTTTAATTTAAATTTAATTATTTGCTTCTGACTCTGCCAGTAATCTTGCAGATTCTTCCGTGTCTCGATATAATTTGTAAGATTCGCCTTTCTGTTTTACCATGATCAGAAATACCGGCATCAAAATTACAGAAATCAGAAAACAGAGCAATGCCAATACCTGTGACACCCGGAATCCTCCGGCTGTTAAACTATCCGTCCGCAGTCCCTCAATGAAGAACCTGCCCAGTCCGTACCAACCAATATATATCAGGAAAATCTGTCCGTCAAATTTCCGGTGTCTGTTCAGCACATAAGCCAGAATCGCAAAACCAATCAGACACCATACGGACTCATAGAGAAAACACGGATGCACCATATAATCCGGATTGAGTTCTTCCGGTGTATAATTTTCAGCGATCCAATATTGAATTCTGCCCCCAGACATGCCAAAAATCGAATCCGTATTAGAACCAAATGCTTCCTGATTGGTGAAATTGCCCCATCTGCCGATACCCTGTCCTAACAGGAAACCCGCACTACAGACATCAAGCATCGGCAAAATCGCTACTTTCCGGATCTTACATGCAATCATACCAATCAGGAATGCTCCAATGACACCGCCGTAAATGGCAAGTCCGCCCTGCCGGATGTTGAGAATTGCCTTGAAATCCCCGGCATATTCTGACCAGTTAAATGCAACATAATACGTCCTTGCGCCGAGAATCCCGGCAATACAGCCTACAATGACCACATCCCAGCAACGGATATAATCCAGTCCGACTTTTTGGAAATGCTTTGTTGCAAAAATCAGTGCCAGCAGAACACCAAGTGAAATAATAATCCCATACCATTGAATATCTAATCCGAAAATGGAGAATGCCGTCGGATCAATGTCAAAATCCAGTCCCAGTCTGGGGAACACAATCTCATGATACCCCAGATTTTCATAACCCAGTTCGCTCACACTGGGCGCATCTGCCTTAAGCATGAACAACGGACAGCACGGCATTGTCCGTGCGGACTTCATTTCTAAGAAATTCCCAGGCTTCTTCATAGGTAATATCTGCAAGCACGGAAATACTCTCAAATGGTCTTGTATTTGTCATATAACTGTCAAGCAGCATGGACGCATTACTTTCCACATAATTCATGGAAGAAATCATACTGCCATAAGTTGATCTTCTGACCCGTTCAAATGCCTGTCTGTCAAAACCATGTGCTTTTGCCTGTTCGAGCACTTCAAAGATCCTGTCACGGACTTCATGGGGATTCCGGGATTCTCCCCCCAGACCAACGGTGAAATAACCGCCGCCGCTGAACGGCATATCTGTGCCGAATTCAAAATTAATCAGATTTTTGTCCAACATTTCCTGATAAAATGCAGAACTGGAATTAAACAGCGTCCGCATTGCCTGATTGATCAGCAGTTCTGCCCGGAGCAGTTCACTGCCCTGTTTTCTCGGACGAAGTTTGAAATCCACACTGAATAATGGAATCCCGACCGGTGCTGTGCCTTCCATTTCCGGACAGCAGATCTGTTCCGGTTCTTCCGGGAAAATTTGCTCTAGTCCCTGGTCTTCACAGGGAATTAATAATTGATCACAGATTTCCAGGACTTCTTCTGCTTTGACATCTCCGGCAACGGCAAGCGTCATATTATGCAGATTATAGAACGTCCGGTAACATCTGTATAATAAATCTGCATTAATCTGTGCAATGCTCTGCTCTGTACCGGCAATGTCAATCCGGACAGGGTGCTGTGCATACATCCCCCGGAGCGAATTAAAAAATAACTTCCAGCCGGGTTCATCCTGGTTCATGCAGATTTCTTGTGCAATAATCCCCTGTTCTTTCCGGACGGTCTCTTCTGTGAAATACGGATGCTGGACAAAATCCAGTAAAATTTCGAGAGACGGCTTGAAATTCTCCGAACACATGAATAAATATGCCGTTCTGTCAAACGAAGTATACGCATTAGCAATCGCACCAGTCTGTGCATATCGTGCGAAAGCGTCACAGTCTTCATTTTCAAATAATTTATGCTCCAGAAAATGGGCAATCCCCTCTGGGACTTGTGCAAAATCCTGTTCGCCTTTTAATTTGAATCTAGTATTGACAGAACCGTATTTTGTGCCGAACAGCGCATATGCACTGTGATAACCTGGCATTTCCATAATATCAATGTTCAATCCCGTGGGATGCTTCACACGCAGACAACTCTGACTGCCGTACGGTGCCTGGATGATCTCTGAATTTTTTAAATTATTTTTTAAATTACGCATGCTTACCCTCCTGCTCCAGAATATACACACTGTCTAACTCCAAGGCATTTGCCGTCCGGATGATGTCTTCTCTAGTGACCTGTTCAAACAGTGCAATCCGTTCCGGGATACCGGCATGATCCTCCCGGATATACCGTTCCAGAGATTCCATCATGCAGGAGGATGGGGTATCTCCGGCAAGCTGGAGCGCATTGATGATATAACGTCTTGCATTTTCCAGAAGATCCGGTTCTAATTCGCCGTTTTTCAGCAATTCCAACTGCTCCAGAATCGCTTGTTTCGTTTTTTCCAGGTTCTCCGGAGACACTCCAGATGATACAACTAACGTATTTTTCAGTGAAATATCTTTACTGGAACAATAATAACAAAGGCTCATTTTTTCCCGGATATTCGAGAATAACAGAGAAAACGGCGCACCGCCGAAAATCAGACTTGTCATCCGGAGCTGTTCCGGTGTCCTGTTCTGTTCTGTCCCGGTATCTTTCATTTTGAATGCCATCAGCAACTGCGACTGGTTCACTTCCATGGATTCCCGGACTGTCCGGACTTCCGGCTTGCAAGGACTCGGCACGGTGTAACAGCGTTCTGTCACTGTCCTGGGAGAGAACGCACCCCGGAACAAGTCGCTTAATTCCGGTGCATCTTCTGCACCGACATAATAAATTAAAATTTCAGACTGTTCCAGAATTTCTTTGTATGCCTGATACACAGATTCCGGTGTGAGTGCAAGCGCATCTTCTTTTGTCCCATAATAAGAATACGCTGCTACTTCACCGGAAAAAGCAATTTCCCGGAGCTTCTTGAACGCATAGGCTCTCTTGTTGTTGATCTCGCCATCAATTGCATCCAGTAAATTCTGCAATTCCATCTGGAATGCTCGTTCTGAAAAGCCGGTTTTTTCCGGATTCTGTAACGGATGCTGAATGCACTCTAATAATAATTCTGCACTCTCCCGGCGAAGTGATTCCTGATGAAGCGCATAGGCATCCGCAATGGCACTGACAGTAAAATGCAGTTGAAACACATCTCCTAGAACACTGACATTACTATCCAGATTCGCACCATACAGCGCCTGCATTTTTTCAGACATTTTTGCAATACTGGGATATTTTTCACAGGAATTCAATAAAATATTATGTGCAAGATTCCATCCTGCATATTTTTCTGGCTGTGCCGGCATGGACATGATTATTTTGATATGACTGGTCTTGAATTTCGGTTCTGTCATCCTGATCAGCTTCACGCCGTCACATAACTGTTCTGTGATTTCTTTCAATCGCAACCCTTCCTTTCAAACAAAAATTAATAT
>CAMWJT010000188.1 GCA_947174625.1 uncultured Ruminococcus sp. | reverse complement strand
TATTCATGGTAGTGGATTTTCCAGCGCCGTTCGGACCAAGAAAACCAAGAATTTCATTGTCAAGGATCTCAAAATCAATGCCCTTGACTGCCGGATTTCTGCCATAATATTTTGACAGATTTTTGATTTCAACCATAGAAAAAATTTCCTTTCTTCCGGATAAATTAACAGCCTGTCCGGATCAGGACATACACTCTTACAGTATCGCATAAAAATATAGATAAAATATAGATAATCTATGAACAAAATTTTAATTCTGAAATTGCACAGAATCTCATAACTATGATAAATGATTCTTGTGTAAATCACGTGAAAGTTTTTAGCAGAGCATCTGAAAATCTGACTTGAAATTATGAAATTTTTTCTAAATTCTTTGTTAAAATATACAAAAAACAAATAGCGTTCTTGTTGGAAATCACGAAAAATTCGCTTTTTTATTCCGGATTTCTGAGAAAGTCTTGACAAATTTCCTGAAATTCGTTATAATAAAACTATGAAATCCTGTGTCTCCGTATTTTATATTCACAAAATACCGGTTTTTCACAGATTGTCCGCACAGAAAGCAAAAATAAAACAGGCTCTGAAGCCCGAAAATTTTAATTCCAACGAGAGGAGAAATAACAATGCTTTTAAAAAAGAGCAAGGCAATCATTGCCGCTGTACTGTCCGCTGCGATGGTCACCAGCACAATGGCTGCTACAGTTGCATCCGCTGCGACCACAGATGCTGGTACAAAAGTCGGCGGTAAAAGAACAAAGGCAGAGGCTTTCGGCGATTCTACATACGCTGAGCGTTTCCTGTCCCTGTACGATGATGTTATTACAAACGGTCAGGCAAACGGCTACCTGTCTTCTAACACTGGCGGCGGCGATTCCTTCGGTATCCCGTTCCATGCTGTAGAAGAAGTTGTCATCGAAGCACCTGACTATGGTCATGAGACCACTTCTGAGGCTATGTCCTACCTGGTATGGGCTGCTGCCATGAGAGACAACATTGCCAAGAATCATGCTGACCAGGTTAAGACCGGCAATGTACAGTATACATCTGATCTGGCAAAGGCTTGGAAGACAATGGAAGTTATGGTTCCTGATGTACAGGATAACTTCTGGACAGCAGGCAGTGTCAGCGCACAGTACTGCGGTGAGTATGACACACCGAATCAGTGTCCGGATGAGTGGGCTGGTCAGGCAGACAAGACAGCTGAAAACCCGATTTACAGCAAGTTCACAAGCGTATACAAGGGCAAAGGCGATAAGGGCGGTCTGTATCTGTTACACTGGCTCGGTGACGTTGAAAACTGGTATGGCTATGGTGATGGCACAAGCTTCACATTTATTAACACATTCCAGCGTGGTGAACAGGAATCCTGCTGGGAAACTGTTCCGCATCCCTGCGTAGAAGAAAAGAAAGCCGGTACACCTGAAAAAGGTATGAAGGGTATCTTCAACCAGGACGCTTCTGTAACAAATCAGTACGCTTACACAAACGCACCTGACGCAGAAGACCGTGCAATCCAGGGTGTATTTGATGCAAATCAGTGGGGCGTTGGTGATTCTTCTGTTTCTGCAAGAGCATCTGAGATGGGTGACGAACTCCGAAATAATATGTATGATAAATATTATCAGACAATTTCCGAGAACACAAGCTGGAGCAACGGCAACGCAGGCGACCAGAGCAAACACTATCTGATGAACTGGTACACATCCTGGGGCGGCGCTCTGGCAAACACAGGACAGAACTGGTGCTGGCAGATCGGTTGCTCTCATGCACATGAATTCTACCAGAACCCGCTTGCTGCATATGCTCTGATTCAGGATGATACGCTCAAGGGCGGCATGAAGTCCCAGGGTGCTGTGGATGACTACACCAAGTCCCTTGAAAGACAGATGGAATTCTATCTGTGGTTACAGTCCGCAGATGGTCCGATTGCCGGTGGTGCAACGAACTCCTACAAGGGTCGTTATGAAGCATATCCGTCCGGCGCATCCACATTCTATGGCATGATGTATGTAGCTCACCCGGTATACGGTGACCCGGTTTCCAACAACTGGATCGGTAACCAGGTATGGGCAGTACAGCGTCTGTCTGAGCTTTACTACTGGGTAAAGACAAAGGGCGATACCACAGGTGTTAAGCCCGGCGGTATGTCTCTGGAAGCTGCTCTGGAGCAGATTCTTGACAAATGGTGCACATGGTTCGTTAATAACACAATCCTGACAGATGACGGCGACTGGTACATTCCTTCTGGTCTGACATGGAATGGTCAGCCTGACACCTGGAACGGTTCTGCAACAGGCAACAGCGGTCTGACATGCGACATCAACGGCTACGGCAATGCTGACTTCGGTTGCGTGGCATCTCTGGCTAACACATTGATCTACTACGCAAAGGCTAAGGGTGTTCAGGCATCTGACATCAAGGGCAAGACATTTGATGTCGGCGGTGCATATCCGTCCAGTGCTGTAACAATCGAGGGTGTAACTGCTCCCGGCGGCAAGGCTTACAGTGTAGGCGATGCAGAAGTACCGACAGCAGGTCTGTACCTGGCACAGCAGCTGCTTGACCGTGAATGGAACATCGGTCGTGACAATATCGGTCTGACAAGAACAGATCACAATGGCTCTCTGGCTCGTATGTTCTCCCAGGGCGTTTGGGTATCTCCGTCCTATGGCACTGGTAAAATGCCGAACGGCGATGAGATCAAGAACGGCATCAAGTTCCTGGATATTCGTTCCATGTATCTGAGCCAGGATAACTGCAAGGGTGTCAAGACATCTCAGCAGGCAATTGATCTGGTGAAAGAACTCCAGGCAGCATATGAGAAGGACGTTGCAGCTGGCGCAGATTGGGAAAGCAGAAGCGACCTGTCCGCATCCAGTGAAGAAGGCGGCAAGGCACTTGCTGAATTCAAGAACATTGCAGCTGTAGAATTCGAACTCCACAGATTCTGGCATGCAGGTGACATCATGATGGCACTGGGCGCACTGGCAGAAGTATATCCGGATCTTGAACCGACCATCCAGTACGACGACAGTACTCCTGAAAATACGGATAACACTGATAATACTGATGAATCCGGCGATCCGAGCAAGGTTCTCTGGGGTGATGCAAACGTTGACGGCGAAGTAGACATCAGAGACGTTGTTCTGATGAACAGAGTTTATGTAGGTGTTGACAAGGTAAGCCCACAGGGTGCATTGAATGCAGACGTTGACCAGAGCGGCAAGATTGAACTTGCTGACTCCATGAACGTTCTGAAACTTCTGGTTCACCTGTTAGAGCAGTCTGATTTCCCGATTAAGTAATTTAAAAATTACAAATTTAACAAAGCAGGGCAGTTCTGAGAACTGTCCTGCTTTTTTGTAATCTCAATTATTCTGCATAGGGTGGAATATACGGGATTTGTGTACTGCCGTCATCACTGACGATCAGATAATTTTGCCACTCGGCAAATAATTCATTTGTGACATGTTCCGCAAGCGTGATTTCGTAGATATGATAGAACTGGTGAATCTCTCTGTCCCGGAGCGTAAGAATTTCTTCCGCAAGGACATCCTCACAGCCGGGCAGACAAAGCAGTTCTTCTTTGGTGGCAGTATTCAGATTGATGACAGGAATTTCCGGAGATTCTGAAATTTTCGTCATGTCCGTTATTTCCGGGATCTCCGGTAATTCCAGTTCTGTGGGATCTTCCGGGAAATATTCCGTTTCCAGATAAATATATGGCAGGATTTCCGCATAGATCACTTC
>CAMWJT010000187.1 GCA_947174625.1 uncultured Ruminococcus sp. | reverse complement strand
CATTACTATTATACAATATCTGTGAAAATTTTGCAACTAAAATTTTTCAACCGTGCATAATTCTGCCGTTTCCGTCCAAGCTATGAACGGAGGTGGTAAACACTTATGCGTACAAGTACGAATACCAAAAAAGTAGCCGGAAAAAGAAAATTGCAGCATCTGAGTTTCTATCTGGTGATGCTGCTGTGCATGGCAATGGTCAGCATTGCATGCTGGTTTGCCTGGACACAGACCAAAAGTCAGATGATTGTTGAATTAGATTCCGCAATCAATTCCATTGGAGATGTGAAAGTCATGGAAATGGAAACAGCAATCCCCAGAAGTACAGTTCCGGCATCAGAACCGGAACCGGAAACAGAACCCGAAACAGAGCCGGATGCTGAATCTGAAATCCGATCCGGTGCAAGACCCCGGACAGATTCTGAATCAGAAGAAATCCCGGCAGGGATTCAGCCGTTACAGACTGCACCAGTCGAAACACAGACACAATCATTCACACAGTCAGCGGCGATCATTGATGCACCGCAAACAGCTCCTGTTATCATTCTTCCGGATTCTCAGGATTTTCAGAATTCTCAGGAATCCCAGGAATCTCAGGAAATAACTGAAGAACCAACAGAAGCCGTTTTTGTGCCGTCCACACCGGCATGCTATCCCCTGGACGGTGAAATCATTGAAACATTCAGCAACGGCGAATTAGTCAAATCCGCCACCACAGGTGTATGGCAGTCCCATAACGGAATTGACATCGCCGGGACGCTCGGTGATGCCGTATGTGCCATGAATGCCGGCATTGTGGAAAATATTGAGAACAACGCATTATGGGGCGTTACCATTACAATCGACCATCGCAACGGCATTTACAGCCGTTATTGCAATCTGAACACGGGCGTGACGGTCAACGCCGGGGATCACGTCGAAGCCGGAACGATTATCGGCGCAGTCGGTGATACTGCTGACATTGAAAGCGCCTTAGACACACACCTGCATTTTGAAGTCTTACGGGGAGAAATTTATCTAGATCCCGTCGCATATATCCAGAGTACAGAAAATACAGAAAATACAACAACGGCAGACAATGCCGATTAAATAAATACAGCCTGGGAAAACTTTTTTTCTCAGGCTGACTTGATTTTTAAATTATTATTGAGCGGTTACAGATCAACATCCAACCATTATGGAATATTATACAGACTCAACACCCCATTATCAGTATGAACGATAAGTTTATTCGAGGAAAAAGCACAAAAAGCATTTTTACTGATAAATTCATTAAAAAATTCCAAAACAAGCGTGTTGCTTTTCATATCTTCAACCTTAAAAATTCCTCTATTATATGGGTCATCATATCCAATATAAGAAATCTTGAAATCGTCGAACGTATCAGCATGATCGTCAGTATTTTTAAATGTATCAAGCAATTCGCCCTCTTGTATCTCTTCGATCTTCTCCCCATTAGGGTAAAATAGTTCAATGATCATTCTGTTATAAGATGAATAGGTACTGTTCAATACTATCCTGCCATCATCTAAAAGCTTTGCCCTGTAAGTCAGTCTGTCTTTGCCTAAATGATAACTATTCAAATATTTTCCAGAACTGTCAAAATGAAATATCACTTCATCTTCAAATTGACCTGCAACTCTGAATACATAGAAATCATTTCTATTTGCTGCAATAGGAAGAAAGCCCGGATATATCCTGTTTAAATAGGTATGAAAACATGGTTCCCAGATAGCAGCATCCGGATTAGAATATATAAATCCTTTTCTCAGTTGCGCCATAATCAACTGCACTGCTTTTTCATCGGCATATTTTACTTCAATCGTTTTAGGGGTACGATTTTCCAATTGCGTTGTGATATGATTTCCTTCAACAGAAATCCTCCATGTTTTATTCGTTTCCGGATTGCGCAGTTTCATAGAATTCCATTTAGCCTGCCACATGATTGATCCTTTCTGTACAAATTATTATCATGATTGACCTTTCCACAATTAGTATTACAGTTGTAAAAGCAGTCAATTGCTGTTTTAATTCTCATTTTATATATTAAACTCGAAAAAGAAAATCCGAAGTTGCTATATATGCAATACTAGGTGGGAGAGATTCACTTTATGGGAATTTCTGTTACAACCGGCCATTCTGCATGGTTTACATAGACAAGTTTTTCACGCTTGTATAATTCTTCATAGCCATTGACATAAGAGAAAAAATTACTATAATATGTTTTGTCCTCCGGATTTTCACTTTCCACAAGATATTGGTATTCCCGTTCTATCATCACTAATTTTCCGTTCTGCCATTGATATTTTTTTGTTTCACAGGCATGATTCTCCCAAATAATCGTGCTTAATCTTCTCTCAAAGGTATGCGAATCAAGAGACGAATGAATATAGAGACCGATTGCATTCAGTTCATCCCAGGGTTCAAATAATCCTGTCTCTGAATCAAAATGGAAATATTTGCCTCTTGTTGGCGAATCAGGTGTACCGATTTCTTCCGTGACAAAAAGATCACAATAAGAATCATTATCAAAATTAGAATAATCCTGTATATGAAATCTATATTCATAAGAAGATATATCTTCCATCCAACTGCAATCTGCTTCTAAAAATTGCACGCCTATCTTATCATAACACACGATCACGCCATTTTTACGGACTTCAAAAGTATAATGTTTTCGTATTTCAGAGGGATCAGCATCATCAGGAACAGGGAATATCATCGGAAGTATGAAAGGCTCATCATATACTAAGTAATCAGGTTCTGTTGCGGATTCAGTAGATTCAGGGGATTCCGTCGTTTCTTCAACAGAAACAGTTTCCGCAGGATTGTCCGGATTATTCTTAGTACAGCCGGAAAGAACAGCCGTACATGTCAGCAACAGCAGGATTGTATTTAAAAAATTATCATATTTTTTCATTAGACTCTCCCGGATATAATTAAAAAACAGAAATCACAATGGAAAGAATCCATGCAACAACAGGATAACCAACGATTGTACCCACCCATTTTTTTATCAATGTTTTTTTCGGGATATAAGGCATTAAATCTTCCGTTCCGGGAATCATCCATGTTTTCGTATGACCAACCCAGTACCAGTCAATAAATAATCTGTCAAACAGTCCCATAATCCAGAAAATAATTGTCATCTGCCGGAACAAATCCCAAAATTCTCTTGCATTGTTTATAAAATATACCATTGCAGGAACGAGAAACAACGTAGAGGCATATAAAAAAATACTGGCTATGACAGCTCTTTTTCTGATGATTTCTTTTGTCGTCAGTCCCAGTTCAACTACTCTTTCCTGAACTTCTTTTTCAAAGAAATAGACAGAACCTACCGCACCATCTGCGATACCGATCACACATATCATGAGCAAAATAAAACACATTACAACACTTTCAAGCAGAATCAAAATCATGATATTACCTCAATGAATACTATATCTTAACAAACTTCATATCTACCATATTCTTCATTATAGATTAATGGTTTGACATTTTGTACACGTGCCGCTTCAAACTCAAATTCTATTATGTTTTGATTCCCATCTGTAATTTCCATACAAAAAGCTTGTTGTTTTGTTCTAATCGAAAATGTTTGAATAACAAATTGCGTATTTTTTATTCGATAATACAATTTTTTTACAAATGAAAAATCAATTTTCACATAAACTTTATCCCACTGTTTCCATTTAGAGGGAGGATTAATCACCTTATTACTTATAACAAACTCCATAGATATATTAC
>CAMWJT010000186.1 GCA_947174625.1 uncultured Ruminococcus sp. | reverse complement strand
CCCTTAAGTGTTTACCGAATTTACTTCCTTCTGAAATATGTTATAATAAATTATCATGAAAGGATGTGAAACCAGTGGCATCAAAATCAATTCATAATCCAATTTATCTGGATAAAATCAAGCGTTTTTGTCTGATGGATGATACATTTATGTCCAAAGTCTTTGAGGACAAAAAATGCGCAGAACTGCTCCTGGAAATTATTCTCAAAAAAAAGCTGACTGTGATCGAAGTTGTTTCACAATACAGTGTTAAAAATTTACAGGGACGCTCTGCAAGACTTGATATTTACGCATTGGATGAATCCGGAACCCACTACAATATTGAGGTACAGCGAAGCAATGGCGGAGCAGTCCCGAAAAGAGCAAGATATAACAGTAGTTTAATGGATGCCAATATCTCTGACATTGGCGAGAATTATGATGCTCTTCCGGAAACATATGTCATTTTCATTACAGAAAATGATGTATTGAAAGGCAATCAGCCGTTGTACACCATTAACCGCAAAATCGAGGAACTGGACAATCAGCCATTTGAGGATAAGTCGCATATTATCTATGTAAATGGCGCAATCCGGGATGAAACAGCACTCGGAAAACTGATGCAGGATTTTTTCTGTACAGAAACAGAAAACATGAATTATGAAGTACTTGCCGAAAGGGCAGGCTACTTTAAAAATGACACAGAGGGAGTGAGTGGCATGTGTGAGATCATGGAAGAGTTGAGAAGAGATTCTATCCGTGAAAGTCAAATTGTAATAGCACAGAAGATGCTTGCCAATGGAAGTTTAACCATGGATTTGATCGCAGAAATTACAGAATTGACACTTGAAGAAGTGCAGGCACTTGCTGAGGGCAAGCAGATTTAAAAAATTATCAGAAATCTCCCGAAATAGTTTCACTCCGGGGGATTTTTCTTTCAAAAATAAAAAAGCCACCCTGAAACGGGAGGCTTTTTTATTTATAAAATTTTGAAAAGTTTCTCTGAAAGATTAGATTGTAGCACCTGATACACCAGCAGCATAACCCAAAGTACCAGTTGCAATACTATAAGTAGACTGAGGAGCATTATCTGTTGTTGTGGTTGTAGGATAAGCTCCTACATAAGCACCATCATAAACTGCAGCACCAGTACAAGCCATGCTCTCTACTCTGAAACCAACACCTTGCAGATCTTCAATACCATTGAAGTAGTTATAAACTTTCCACCAGATATAGTCTGCACTACCAGTAGTAACATTTGCAGCAGTAGGTATACTGCTACCAGTTGGAACAGTATACGCACCATTTGCACCACTGGCTGCATTTAAGAGATAGTCACCAGGTGTTGCTGCGTCACCAGCAGCAGTATGTCCTTCGGAATCCAGTTCTACCAAAGAAGTAGCAACTGCATCATACAGAGACTTTGCATTGGAGTTCATAGCGGAAACCTTGGACTTCTTTACATAGCCCAGCATGGATGGTACGAGGATAGCTGCCAGTACGCCGATGATGGCGATAACAACGATCAGCTCAACCAGGGTAAAACCCTTGACTTTTCTTGTTTTCATAGCGAAAACCTCCTTATAATAATAACATAAGGAGTATTTAGAATCCAGAAATTAAAAGTAAAAATTCAGGAGTTCTACTGCTTTGCGTTTCTGTTCCATCTGCGGATGGACATACAGATTCATGGTGGTATTCACGGACGCATGTCCCAGTAATTCACTCACGGTCTTGTAATCCGCTCCGTTCTCGATCAGTCTTGTTGCAAATGTATGCCGCAGTCCATGAAAATTTACATGCGGAATCTCCAGTTTTTTCAGCAGACGATTGTAATAATCCCGGTAAGTTCTCGGTTCTGTCCAGGATGTTTTGCCGGTGAGCAGATAGATTTCCGGATTCTTCGGCTGTACATGTTTCAGTACCGGGTATAATAAGCTTGAAATGGGGATCACCCGGACGGAATTCCTCGTTTTCGGCGGTGTGATTGTGATCTTTGTACTGGTTTTGCCGGATGTGTCCGGGATGAAAATCCTTTGCAGTGTCTTGCTGACGGTGATTGTCCGGGATTCCAGATTGATGTCTTTCCATTGCAAGGCGCATAATTCGCCGATTCGCAAGCCTGTGTGCATGCACAACAAAATGCCCAGATTTTTCGGTGTCAGATGCAGATAGATGTACTGTGTCAGGATTGCCTGTTCCTGCTTGCTGAGCGTCTGCACCCGTTCTGTCGGGTTTTGTGTCGGAAAGAGAATATCAAAATCCTGCCGGGGGAGATACCCTGCTTTGGCGGCAGACCGGAGACTGAGCTTAATGAACATGACCATGCTCCGGACAGTGTGTTCTGAAAGTCCGCCTTGTCCGTCACAGCGTCCCTCTTTGAGCCAGAACAAGACAGTTTCCTGCAATTTCTCTTCTGTGAGATCCGCAAGCGGAAGATCTCCAAGCGCCGGAAGAATGTGCGTGCTGACTGCCTGCTGATAGTTAGCAAGCGTGGATTCCTTGATGTATTCTGCTTTGGTGGGAAGCCATGCGCTGAGCCACGCTCTGTAAGTGATGATTTCGCCTTTCTGATGATTCTGATACATAGAAGTACCATCCTTTCTGAAAAAAATTTTTTTGCTGAAAAGCAGAAACAATCATACCACAGAAAACAAACAGAAATCATCCTCCGGGGGACAGACAGAGGATGATTTTGTGCTGAAAAATATGGATAGAATATGAAAAAAATATTACAGAAAGATTTTAAAATTGTGAATAAATCCTTATCAAAAGTAAAAATATATGTACAAATCATGAAGCATGATAATCACGCAGGCAGGCGATTTTTGGAGTTTACAGCAAGGAATATATGACGAAATTATTAATAAAATTTCGTGGTTTTTTCTGATTTATGGCGATATTGCAATAAAAACAAAATAAATCCTGTATTTTAAATTTTTTGTGCAAATTGACGAAAAAGGGTGCGTTTAAATCGGTTTCGGATTCAATTTCGTAAAAATTCGTTCATAATTTGTTTTTTTTTTAGAAATCTATTGACAAAACTTTTCCAATGTGCTATACTATACTTGTAAGGAAAACACCGGCACGACATATGCGGTGAATTCCAAAAGTTGCAGTGCGGATCAGGAGCATTGCAAAATATTCTATTTATTATTATAAGGAGGTTTTCGCTATGAAAACAAGAAAAGTCAAGGGCTTTACCCTTGTCGAGTTGATCGTTGTTATCGCCATCATCGGTGTACTGGCAGCGATTCTCGTTCCGTCCATGCTGGGCTACGTGAAGAAGTCCAAGGTTTCCGCTATGAACTCCAATGCTAAGTCTCTGTTCGATGCAGCTGCAACAGCTATCGTTGAGATCGACTCTGAGGGTAATAGTCTCACTCCTACTGATTATACCGTTGCTGCTGGTGATGGTGATCAAAACTTTTATAAGAAGATCAGAAATTTCTTTGCTAGTGTTGATGAGTTGAGTGTTGCAAGTGTAAGAGTTGCAGATATGGCTATTGTTGGTGCTTTCTGTTCTGATGGTACTTATAATGGCGGTTATCCGACAGGCTCTACAACAGACAATTACACATCATTTACATTGTCAGATGCTTGCTCCTAAGCAGATCTGAGCCGAATATCGAATTATAAAAAAAGTCCTCCCGAATGGGGGGATTTTTTATAACAAGAGAATAATTATGAAATATATTAAAAAAATCTGCATGGAACAAAATAGAGGAAAAGCAGTAATCATTGCTTTGCTATGCTTTATGATAGGTGTTTGTATCATTG
>CAMWJT010000185.1 GCA_947174625.1 uncultured Ruminococcus sp. | reverse complement strand
CTTAAGCTCACTTCGTTCGCTTAGAAGTGGGGGCTTGTCACGATCCGGTAGTGCGGACGATTTAAAATCTCCTACCTTTTGAGAACGCTTTACAGCGAACTGATGTGACATCATCGGGTGGCTGACAGCACCCTTAACAGCAAAGATTTACTCTGCTGTCACTGTATCCGGTACTAAATAATCAATTCCCATGCGATACAGATTCATTGCACCGATTCTGTCATCATTGGACTGATAACCACAGTTTCTGCAATAGAACAGATGTAGTTTTTTATTACGGTTTGCTTTTTCAGTGTGACCGCATACAGGACAGGTCTGACTTGTATAAGCAGGATTTACTTTGATGACTTTAGATTGATTTTTCAATGCTTTGTAAATTAATTTCTGCTCCAGATCATAGAAAGCCCAGCTGACAGAGACATATCGGTCTTTTAACCGGACTTTTTCCGTTACATGCCGGATTCCGGTCAGATCTTCCAGGACAAAAAGCGTATGCTTCGGATTGTTTGCAACGAGTGCCTTTGATACTTGGTGGTTGACATCCTGCATCCAACGGTTTTCTCGTTGACCGATTGCTTTTAATCTTCTTCGGGAAGATGGCGTTCTGACTTGCTGTAACCGTTTCCGAAGATTCTTGTAATGTCCACGCTTTTGCTTGATCGCTCTGCCGCTGACAAATCCTGACTGATGCTTGCTGTCATAGGTTGCCACGATAAAGTTAATCCCTCTGTCAATGCCTACAACATGACAAATATCAGAATCACAACACTCTTCCACTTCAAATGTCACAGGAATATGCAGAAAATATCTGTTGTGCTTGCAGACAAGCTTTGCTGTTCCGAATTTATAGATTTTCTTGTCAAAATATTTCTCCATACCTTTGGCATAATAATTCAATTTCAGTCTGCCATGCAATGTATTAACAGAAAAAAGATTCTGATTGAAAGAATAATCCCTGTTCCAGACCAAATCAAACTGCGGGATTTTAAATTTTGGCTGCATCCATTCCTGCTGATTTGTCTGAATGGTTCTGTATCGGGCAATTACGGTTTTTAAAACGGATTGTGTCATCTGTGCGCCAAGTTGAAATTTTTCACGGATTGCATAATATAATTCTTTATTTAAAGAAAATTGTTTTAAATTATGCGTTCTGAACACGTATTCAGAAACAAAATTACAGGCGTTGCGATAAGCCTCTGCTGTAGCATTGAGCAGTTCACACTGTTCAAAAGAAACAATAAGTTGTATTTTGGCTGTTACAGTCATTTGCATATTTTATCACCTCTTTTCACTAAATTAATTATATTATATTTTTTAGTGATTGTCAAGAGGTAACGTAAATTTTGAAAGGAGGAATGCGGCATTCCTCCCCGACCTATAGAGGTCGGGGTATTCTGCCGCAATTTAGATGAAAATTAAATTTATCGGCGCAGCACACGAAGTCACCGGCAGTTGTACTTATCTGGAAATCAATCAATTCCGGATTTTGGTAGATTTTGGAATGGAACAGGGACGGGATGTCTATGAAAATGCCCAGATTCCCTGCGCTCCCGGAAAAATTGACTATGTGTTATTAACTCATGCACACATTGACCATTCCGGCTTGCTCCCCCTGCTGTATGCCGGCGGTTTTCAAGGAGAAATTCATACAACGGATGCCACGGCATCCCTTTGCAGTATTATGCTCCGTGACAGCGCACACATCCAGGAATTTGAAGCGCAGTGGCGCAACCGGAAAGCCCAGAGAAACGGCAAAGAACCCTATATTCCATTATACACTATGGAAGATGCTGTCGGCGCAATCAGTTTATTAAGACCTCATAAATATCACCAGAAATTCACGCTTTGTGAGGGTGTAGAAGTCCGTTTCGTTGATGCAGGGCATTTACTGGGGTCTGCAAGCATCGAGATCTGGGCAACGGAAGATGACCAGACCCGGAAATTAGTCTTTTCCGGCGACATCGGCAATCTGAATCAGCCATTGATCCGTGATCCGGAATACATTACCCAGGCGGATTATGTGATTATGGAATCGACCTACGGCGACCGCAGACATGAACGTCCTTCAGATTATGTAACGGCTCTGGCACAGGTACTCCAGAGAACGTTTGACCGTGGGGGCAGTGTCATCATTCCGTCGTTTGCCGTCGGCAGAACGCAGGAATTATTATATTTTTTCCGGCAGATCAAAGAACGGAATTTAATCCGGAATTATGCTGATTTTCCCGTATTTATGGACAGTCCGCTTGCAATTGAAGCAACTACTATATTTTTAAAAAATCAGAACAGTTGCTATGATGCAGAAGCTTTGCACTATGTAGAACAGGGTATCAATCCGTTGACATTTCCAGATCTGATTTTGGCAACGACACCGGAAGAATCCCGTGCGATTAATTTTGACAAACGCCGTAAAGTGATTATCTCAGCATCCGGCATGTGTGAAGCAGGCAGAATCAAGCATCATCTTAAACATAATCTGTGGCAGCCGCAGAACATGATTTTATTTGTGGGCTATCAGGCATATGGGACGCTCGGACGTTCCCTTGTGGAAGGCGCAACAAGCGTGAAGCTGTTCGGTGAGACTGTCCAGGTCTCCGCTGAAATCAAACAGCTCCCCGGCATCAGCGGACATGCGGATGTGGATGGTCTGACAAAATGGATTTCTCAGATTCAGAATCCGGAACAGGTATTTGTCATTCATGGAGAAAGCGACGTGATGGATCGTTTCACAGCGCATTTAAAAAACGATCTGAAATTAAATGCCTATGCGCCATACAGCGGCACAGAATTTGATTTACTCACAGGTGAAATCCTGCTGGAGAGTATTCCCAAGCCGGTGCAGAAAACCAAAGGCACAGCCAGAGCCAATACGATCTATCAGAGATTACTCGGCGCATTGGAACGTCTGACAATTTTAATCCGGAACAGCCAGGGACGGACAAACAAAGATCTTGCAAGGCTCACGGATCAGATTCAGGAATTATGAAATAAATTTGAAAAATAATAAATAAATTTATATCTAATTATAATTATGGAGTGATACAAAATGGACAAAATGGAAAGAATTACAAGTTTTACAATCAATCACCTCAAGCTTTTTCCGGGACTCTATGTGTCCAGAAAAGATCAGCATGAAAATTGCGTTGTGACGACGTTTGATCTGCGCATAACAGCACCCAACCGTGAACCAGTGATTGACATGCCAGCACTGCATACGATTGAACATCTGGCGGCAACTTACCTGAGAAATTCAGAACGCAAAAACGAAATTGTGTATTTTGGTCCTATGGGATGCCGTACAGGGTGTTATCTTGTGATGTTCGGCGATCTCTATTCCGAAGATATTTTTGATCTGATCGTGAATCTATGCGACTTTATTCTTGATTATAATGATAACGACGAAATCCCCGGCGCAAAGCCGGAACAATGTGGCAATTACTCTGAGCAGAATTTAAACATGGCAAAATTTTATATCCGGAGATACCGGGATGCCCTGGTGAATGACAGACGGTTTGTCTATCCAGAGTAAAAAATTAAAAATAAATCTAAAAAAGCAAGCACTTGAAACAGTGCCTGCTTTTTTTATAATTAATTAGATCTCGGAATGTATCTTGCAATAGAAGCCGCCATCTGTGCAAGTGGCATAGTCTGCAACCAGACATGCCCCGGACCTGTAATTCTTGTATTGAAGAAGCCCTCACCGCCAAACAGAGCATTGCTTACACCCTTGACAGTCTCAATCGAGATAGAACATGTCGCATCCATTGCCGCAAGATAACCAGTATCT
>CAMWJT010000184.1 GCA_947174625.1 uncultured Ruminococcus sp. | reverse complement strand
TCTGTTTAATCAGCTTATAAATCACATCTTCCAGAAGCATGGACGCATGATTCCGGACAGTGTAGATCTTCACGGAATGATTCCGGAAATACCCCGGAAAAATAATTTTTTTCAGACTTTCCAGAACTTCAATCAGGACATCATTGTCCGGAAGATCAAAATTCTTGATCCGGTTAATTGTCCTGTCGTCCTGGTAATCCTGCATGAGCAGGGACAGTGTCGTTTCAATTTTTTCTTCAAGTTTGTGCATCAATAAACATCACCTTTCTGGAATCAAATTATTTTATTATAATAATTATATAATTATAACATATGATGAAAAGTTTGTCAATGTGATGATTTCAAAAAAATCATGAGTCCTGCGAGAAACAGGACTCATGATCTTAAATTTATTTTTGATTACTCATCTTTCGAGTTAGTGTGCATCACTTACCAAAAGTGATTTTAGGAAGTTTGTCAATCTCTGTTTCTGTCAGTTCTTCAAAGAGAGAGTCGCTGACCAGTCTCTGACCTGCGTTGGTAATCGGGTCATCCACTCTGTACAGTTCAGCACGTACTTTCTTGGGGAGTTCCATTTCTTTCAGATAATCAGGTTCAATCCAGTAAATCCATGTGCCGTTTGCAACATCTGTGATCGTTCCGCCTTCTGGAACATTCGCCAGAATCGTTTGATCTGCTACCCAACTGTTATCAGTTGCATCAAAGCCCATTACCTGGTCGCCGTTTTCATCGAACAGCAGTACAACATTGTAAGCCGGGTTGCCTTTGTACTGTCCTGTGAAGACCAGAGAGCCTTCCGGAATTGCACAGCCTTTCTCTTCGTCATAGACATAATCTGCACCCATTGTGCCAATAAGCGTTTTAGACTTGTCGGTCGTTGTGCGGAATTCCACGTTATCGCCTGTGGGTGTGAGTACATCAAATTCTGCGATAGTGATTTCATCATTCTGCCAGTTCGGATAGAATTTAATCAGTAATTTACTTGTTTCATATGCGCATACATATTTCTGCTGACCAGTCTCTTCGTCTTTGTAGGTGAAGTATACACTGTCATCGCCACTGCTGTCAATCTTACCAGTTGCAACAGGCTTTTCTGTAAATTTCGCCTTGTTGTTGTCTTCTTTGTCATAGTACTGTACAAAGACTTCATAGTAGGTGTTGCTTTCAGGTGCTGTGAGGTTTAAGAAATCTGTAACCTTGAAGCCCTGGATTGTATATTCTTTACCAAAGTCAATTGTCAGATCAAAGTAACCTGCTCTTCTGCCAGCTGCTTCTGGAATGAAGCATTTCGGATCGCCAGCCTTTGCATAGTTTCCGATACCGCCAACTTTGATGTTGTAAACTGTGTCATAATCATTGTCAAGTGCCAGTGAAGATGCATCTTGCATAGCGGAATAGCTGCTCTTGGTGTCTGTATGGTCATCATCTGTAACGTCATGTTCGTCATCAATTTCGTCTACAGGTTTCAGTTTGCCTTCGTCAGTCATCCAGTTTTTCGCTGTAATCTGGAAGCCGACTTTTGTGATTTCGCCTTCGTGGTGGATCTTTACCATGTCAGATGTCTCTGCTGCGGAACGGTTCAGGAATTTGTCAACCAGGATCACTTTGTAAGATACAGTGCGGTTGTTCATGGAAGAAACTACGTCTGTGTATCTGCCGTCCTGTGTGAAACCGACTACAGCTTCTTTTGCCTGACCACCTTCGATTGTGCAACGAACAATCTCATAACCGAGAATTTCGTTCGCCGGTACTGTGCCGTTGGAAGTGATTACCAGATTAATTTCATTGTCCTTAAGACCACTCTTAGAAATTGCAACGGTTTCAATTGCGTTTACATTCTGCTCTGTGCCGAGTACGCCATTGTTTCCTGCTGCGGTCTGTTCACGGACATAATTCCGGGAATCATCATTTGCATACCAGATTGCACGGGTTTCTTTCGGGAAATTCTCTGCAAATTTAATGGTGTCTGCGTTTGGTTCTTTGCCCCAGCGTTTGAAGAAATCCAGAATGTCTTTGCCAGCTGCTGCGCAACCGAGACGCATTAATGTCTGATCCTTGTCGCCGCCGGATGGAATGTTTACAGTTGTTCCATTTACGGTAACGTTTCCGTCTCTGGAGATCTTGCAAAGTCTTGCATAGAACAGATTTGCAAGCTGTGTATTGTAATCGCTGTAAGTTGTGTAGTTCGGGTCTTTGTCATAGGCAATATGGAGCTGCCAGTATAACGCAAGCTGTGTTGCCACGTTGGAAGAAGCACCTTTCTGACCGGAGCTTACTTTCTTGTAAACTTCGCTGTATTTGAATCTTCTGTCATTGTTGGTTTCGCCGCCATGTGCAAGTTCTGCAAAGTAGTTATTTGTGATTTCCGGCATGGAGATTGCGCCCTGATCGAGACAATGTCCGACTTCATGAGCAATGCCCCAACCGAAGTAGCCATTATTGGTATAGTTGCCCTCTGCATCAAAATTTGGCTTGCCGGTTGCCATAGCCGGAACAGAACCCCACTCAATGCCGATATGATTGCCTGCCGCATACATGAAGGAGTTTTCAAACTGTCTCATGTAACGGATATTCTGGTGCTGCTGCGGTGTGTGGTTTTTGCCGTAACCGTTGCCGTTATCATTCAGACCTTTGTGCTGATAGAACAGATACATCATTTCGTCTGTTGCATCCATAGAAGCAACGAGTTTTTCAGCACGTTCTTTATCAGAGCCGTTCCCTAAGCCTTTGAGAATCTGCTGTGCCGGGAGAGAGTAAAGCATAGAATCAATCAGAATTTCTGTGCCGCCGAAGATGCAGTTCTGCTCATCATATGCTCTGTTGTTGACAAATTTATTGTCAGATTTTTTATGCTTTTCCTCGTGCAGTGTCGGGATTGTTGTTACATATTTGTCAAGTTCTTTAATGTAAGCAGCTGCTTTTTCCACACGTTCGTTATGGTCTTTCACGCCATACAGATCGAGAACGGGAACTTCCGTGCCACCGCTGATGCGGATAGAGTAGCCCTGGGAATTATTTGCACCACCACTGTGTGCAATGTAGAGCATACCGCCTTCTTCCTGTGCAAGACCTCTGTTATTGACAGCAAACTGGATGTCATTTTCGCCGACTTTCAGAACCTGTGAACCAATTGTGATCTTGCCGCTTTCTGTGTGATACTGTGCAACAACTGCCGTTAATTCTGCATTTTCGCCATATTCACGTTTGTCAGAACCAACATAGATTGTGATTTTTTCATTGTTCGCAACATTTATGCCCATCGGCTGCCATGCGTTCAATCCACTGAATCCACGACCGGGGTCATGCTGACCATTATTAGTGATTCCGGGGTGAATGGTGATCGGGTCGCCGAGATCTTCTGCATTGATAATTTTATATGCCCAGTCTAATTCATTGTTTACAGCCGTTCTGTCAAGATTGTAATTTCCAAATTCGTCCGGTGTGTTGGCTTCCTCATATAATGCATCCAGCATTTCTACTGTCACATCATCTCTCAGAACTGAGTGCAACTGATCTGCAAACAGAGCCTTTGTTCTTTTCAGGAGATCATTGTATTCATAGAAAACTACATCATGAACAGTGATTAATGTTTGACCTGCGGAATAACGTCCAAGACCGAACTGTAATTTCTTTGTTTTTGCGCCATTGGGAAGATCAATCGTATAATAAGGCTGACCATTCACATCCGTTTTTTTGGAACGTCCACTTACAGCAACTTCATTTCCTTCTGCATCCCAGCATTTCATTTTTGCATAGAACGGATCATCAGATGCAAAGGCAATCCCACCAAGGTTA
>CAMWJT010000183.1 GCA_947174625.1 uncultured Ruminococcus sp. | reverse complement strand
TAGACATGTATTCGTATTTGATTTCTGATTGATGAATTCACTGGAAAATTAACAAAAAGCAACAGAGGTGTTTTTAGAACTAACATGAATATTGCAATAGACGGACCAGGCGGTGCAGGGAAAAGCAGTATTTCCAGAGCCATTGCCGAAGATATGAATCTGATTCATGTTGACACCGGCGCAATGTACCGGGCAATCGGACTGTATGCCATCCGGCATGCTTGTCTGGAAGAAGAACAGATTACGGAAAAGCTCCCGGAGATTGCAGTGACACTCCGGTTTATCGGCGGTGTCCAGCGTGTGATGCTCTGTGAAGAAGATGTCACGGATTACATCCGGAGTCCGGAAGTTTCTCTTGCAGCGTCCAAAGTTTCCGCCTTTCCGGCAGTCCGGGCGCATTTACTGGATTTGCAGAAAAAAATTGCTTCCGAAAATGATGTGATTATGGACGGCAGAGATATTGGATCTGTCGTGCTTCCAGATGCGGATTTAAAAATTTTCCTGACGGCATCTCCTGAAGAACGGGCAAGCCGGCGTTATCTGGAACTGAAAGAAAAACCGGATTGTCCGGCTTATGAAGAAGTCCTTGCAGATATGATCCGCCGTGATGAAAATGACAGAAATCGTGCGATTGCGCCGTTATGCCAGGCAGAAGATGCCGTTCTGGTGGACAGTTCTGAAATGGGTTTTCATGAAGTTGTCACACATATTGAAAATTTGATAAAAGAAAAAGTATGATTTATCGTTTTGTAATGATACTGATCAGACTGGCAATGTATTTCTGGTTTGATCTGCATTTTGAACACAGGGAACGGATTGATAAGCATAAAAAATATATTTTTGTGTCGAATCACAGGAGTTATGCCGATCCAGTTCTGGTTGCCCTGGCAGGTTACGGCAGATTCAGTTTTATGGCAAAAAAGGAATTGTTTGACAATCCGGTATTTGCCGGTGTGATCCGTTGGCTGGGTGCATTCCCGGTGGAACGTGGCAAGGGCGATTCTGCGGTGATTGACAGGGCTGTGCATGATTTTGAAAATGGCAGGAGTTTTGTTATTTTCCCGGAAGGCACTCGCAGTAAGGACGGACGTGTCGGCAGAGGAAAAGCCGGTGTTGCACTGGTGGCATCCAAAGTCCATGCGGATATTATCCCGATCGGGATTAATTTCCAGGGTGAAAAACTGCATTTCCGGAGCAAAGTCATTGTCCGTATCGGCGAACCGATCCCGGCAGACAGTTTGCCATCTGTAGAAAATTTATCTGACCGGGAATTATTAAAAACACTCCGGACGGAATATCTGCCGCCGATTATGAACGGCATTAAAAATCTGGTGGACGAGCCGGAAAAATAATATTTTAATATTATAATATTATAGAGGTGATCTTCTTGCAGGTCAGAATTGCAGACCCGGCAGGCTATTGTTACGGTGTCAATAGGGCTGTCAGAAAAGCAGAACAGGCATTGGATGAGGGCAAGTCCGTTGCGACGCTCGGACCCATTATTCATAATACGGATGTCGTGAATGCCTTGCAGAAGCGAGGCGCACGGATTATCTCAGAAGTTTCTGAGTTAAAACCGGGTGAACATGTCGTAATCCGTTCGCATGGTGTCGCCAGAAATGTCTATGATGAAATTCAGGTAAAAGGCAATCCTGTCATTGATGCAACCTGTCCTTATGTCAAGAGAATTCATCACATTGTCGCCGAAGAAACAGCAAAAGGCAGTTTTATCCTGATTGCAGGGGATGAAACACACCCGGAAGTCCAGGGGATTGTTGGACATTGTAATCAAAATGAACAAAATTATTTTGTTTTTAAAAATAAATTTGTACTGAATGACTTTTTTCAGAATTTAGAAAAAAATTTTGAAAAAAAGCTTGCAATTGTCTCACAAACCACTTATAATAGTATATTATGGGGGGATGCTGTCAAAATTCTCCCATTTGATAAATTTGATATTACTGTCTATGATACAATTTGCAGTGCGACGGAAGAACGGCAATCCGCTGCGGCGGCGCTTGCTGCAAAATCCGACTGCATGATTGTCATCGGCGGAAAACACAGTTCTAATACTGTAAAATTATACGACGTCTGCTCCCGGTATTGCAGGACATATCACATTGAGAGTGCAGACGAACTTGAAAATTTAAAGCTTTCTGATGCTGAGCATATCGGCATTACTGCTGGTGCATCCACACCGGCGCATATTATTAAGGAGGTAGTTTTTACCATGGAAGAGAATCTGAACAGAAGTCCAGAAACAGAAGAAGACATCGACTTTGCACAGGCAATGGCAGATGACAGCTTCAACAAAAAATTAAGAAATGGAGATAGAGTGAAGGGCATTGTCGTGTCTGTGAATAACAGTGAAGTGATCGTTGACTTGTTGGGCGCAAAGCAGACCGGTACTGTTCCGGCGAGCGAGCTGACAAATGATCCCACCAAGAAGCCATCTGATATTGTAAAAGAAAACGACGAACTTGAACTGATTGTGACAAAAGTCAGCGACCAGGACGGCATGGCAACTCTCTCCAAGAAGAGAGTGGACGAGCAGGCTGGCATTGACAAGATTGTCAAGGCAAAGGAAGAAGGTACCATTCTGGAATCCGTTGTCAGCACAATTGTCAAAGGCGGTGTCAATGTATTCTGTGAGGGTGTTCGTGTGTTCATTCCGGCATCACATACAGGACTCCCTAGAGATGCGGCACTGGATACACTCAAGGGACAGACAGTTAAGTTTGTGATTCTGGAAGCACCGGAACGCAGAAAGAGTGCAGTTGGTTCCATCAAGGCAGTTTCCCGCAGAGAGAGAGATGCTGCGAAAGCTGTATTCTGGAAAGACGCAGAAGTTGGCAAAGAATACGAAGGCGAAGTAAAGTCCATCACAAGTTATGGCGCATTCGTTGACCTGGGCGGCATTGATGGCATGGTGCATATTTCTGAACTGTCCTGGAACAGAATCAAACATCCGAGCCAGGTGGTTTCTGTCGGTGATGTTCTGAAAGTGTATATTAAAGAACTGGATCCGGAGAAAGAACGCATTTCCCTTGGTTACAAGAGAACGGAAGACAATCCCTGGGAGAAATTCAAGGCAGAGTATGCAAACGGTGACGTTGTCACAGCCAAGATTGTTTCTACTACATCTTTCGGCGCATTCGCACAGATCATCGATGGCGTAGATGGTTTGATACATATCTCACAGCTTGCAGACCGCAGAGTAGAAAACGTCAAGGATGTTGTATCTGTCGGCGATGAAGTACAGGTAAAAATCACAGGCATTGACCTGGACAGCAAGCGGATTTCTCTTTCTATCAGAGAACTGCTTGAAGAGGAAGATTATTAATTAATTAATATTAAAAAACCTGCCGGAAACGGCAGGTTTCAGCCTGTCAAAAAAGTCCCTGCTTTCGATACGAAGCAGGGATAAATTTATGCAGGCAGAAAATAAACAAATATGTTATTTTTCACGAAACGACGGCATATACACTTCAATCAGCATAATTGTCTGATTCTCATGCAGTTTAATTTGATGAAATGCAGTTGATTCCGGAATTTCTTCATGATCTTCTTCCATGTCATAAAGATGCAGTAAAAGTGCTTCTTTTACATTTTTAATGGCATTTTCAAGATTCTCTGCACAAGGCAGACAGCCGGGCAAATCTGGAAACAGAATTGAAATTCCATTATCACAGATTTCAAAAACAGCCGGAAATGTATAGATCTTTCATAAATAACTCCTTTCTGAATTATAACAGCTTAAGTCCTGCTTGTTTTTCTATTATAACGCATAACTTATTACATGTCAATAG
>CAMWJT010000182.1 GCA_947174625.1 uncultured Ruminococcus sp. | reverse complement strand
CTCTTGTCTCGTGGGCTCGGAGTTGTGTATTAGAGACAGGTCTGGATGATCGTCAGCAAGATTTTGCAGAATATCACACACTGGAAACAAGAGAACAACAGAGAAATTTTCAAAGAGCCGTGCATTTAAAATTAGTCGGTTATGATATACCAGAGAAGAATTATCCGGATTGTTCATATGACCGTGAAATCAGTGAAGTTTCGGGGATTTATCACGGCATCCCGACTTATGCGGCAATGCTTGCGCTCTGGGGAAAATTGTTTGGGATGGCACACATGGCGGAGATTCAGAATTTATTTTATCTTCTGATGATTTTTTTAATTTATTTCGTCTGTGAGAACTTGCAATTAAAACCTGTTTCCAAGCTGACAGCATGCAGTATTGCCGCATTGTCGCCGATTGTGCTCTGGGTCGGAAAATCGACGTTGACGGAGTTATTTCTTGCTGTGATTTTATTATTATTCCTGTATTTTTTAACAGGTTCCCGAAATTTTAAATATGCCGGATTTTCGATCATTCCCATCATGATATTTGGCTGTTATCATGTGTCAGTCTATACGATGATCCCTTATGTGATTCTGACTTATGCCGGCTTGTATTTTTTTACACAGAAAAAAATATTTGCAGGATTATTATTGCTCACACCGCCGGTCTATCTGGCAAGTTATTTTTCGATGCGCCAGGTGCAGCCCTTTTATACCATGAATAATTACCGGGTGATTTTTGGAAATGGTGTGAATGTGGATAATATTACGCAGATTATTCCAATTGTCTGTGGGATTCTGGAAATTCTCTGCATTGTCTATGTTCTGATCATCTGGAAAATCAGCGTCCGGAAAAAAATTGTATTAAATCCGGCTTCCAGAACGCTCAAATGGCTGTTGATTGTCATGACGGCATTGCCGTTGTTATATATCATCTATCAGGCAACGGCAGAACTGGAAACGTTCGAAGAGATGAATTCTCTGACGATCCTGGGATTTGTCCAGAATGCCGGGATTGTGTTATTACCGGCTGGCATGATTTTTTTATTTGCGAAAACAAGAACTTTCCTGGAGAATCCGAAAAAACTCGTGATTTTTGTATCGTTTTTCTATTGCATTTTAATCTATTCCGGATTTCTGCGATTCCAGATTGAATATTATCATTATTATGCCAGATATTTAGTGCCGTTTATCCCGATTGCAGTGATCTTTACGGCAACTGCTCTGAATCAGGCAGGCAAAAAGCTTATTTATTTTCTATGGATTCTGAGTCTGTGCTTTGCGTTGCCATATGCTGATTTTCTCCGGACACATAGGGACGATACCCGGATGGAATGGGAGATTCTGGAAGACATTACAAGTCATATCACAGAGCGTGATTGTGTCGTGATTGAAGATACTTATCTGTTTACACTCTGGTTGCCTGTCCGGGCGATTACTGGTGCTTCTGTCTATCCGGCAGAAAGCGATCTCCGGGGGCAATTAGAGAGATTATCTGAAGATTCTGAAAATTATGAAAATCTCTATTTTCTCACGGGCAAGTCTTATACACATGATACAGATTATAATCTGGAGCTGATCTATACAGATATGATCCAGAAAACAGAAGATCTGGACAGTAATTCAGAATCCGGCATGCCACAGGAATTTTATGCCGAATCTGAGCAGATTTTCTGTTATACCTGGTTGCAGGACTGTCTGGAGTATCCAGCTTCTACGATTCATCATTTTCAGATCTACGGCATTGACAAATATGAGGGGACATTCTGTTGGACGAATGCGGAATATTCTGCAATGCAATGTATACTGGAACAGGAAAATTATATGCTGACAGTGAATTTCGCAAGTAAAATCCCGTTAGGCGCAGTAGAAAGCGAAGAATTTCCTGTAGAACTGACAGTCAATGGCAGAGTGATTGCACGACAATATATTACAGAAGAAAATAACGGCGAACCATTAGTATTTGCAATCCCGGCGGATGCACTCCGGAATGGTTCTAATATTTTCGGATTTCATACACCTGTATGGGAGGCTTCCCGGATTCATCCAAGAGACGACAGAATTTTAGGGATTCCCCTGGAGTCTCTGCGATTCACAGTGCAGGAAAATCCGGAAAATTCAGAAAGGACAGAATCTTATGAAATTAATTATCCAGATTCCGTGTTACAATGAAGAAGAAACGCTTGAACTTGCTTACCGGGATCTTCCCCGGCAGATCCCCGGCATTGATGAGATCGAGTATTTGATTATTAATGATGGCAGTCAGGACAATACCGTACAGAAAGCCAGGGAACTGGGATTCCATCATATTGTGTCGTTCAAACAGAACAAGGGACTTGCCAAGGGATTTCTTGCCGGACTGGATGCCTGTCTGCATCTGGGAGCGGATATTATTGTCAATACTGATGCAGATAATCAATATTGCGGAGCAGATATTGCAAAATTAGTCAAGCCGATACTGGAACAAAAAGCAGATATTGTGATCGGCGAGAGACCGATTGACCAGACGGAACATTTTTCATGGAAAAAGAAAAAATTCCAACATATCGGGAGTTGGGTCGTGAGAATTACGTCCGGAACGGACATCCCGGATGCGCCGAGCGGATTCCGGGCATATTCCAGAGATGCCGCTTTGCGTCTGAATGTCGTGAATGAATATACTTATACACTGGAGACGATCATCCAGGCAGGACATAACAAGATTGCCATGACATCCGTGCCGATCCGGACGAATGAAGAAACAAGACCATCCCGGCTGTTTTCGAGCATGTGGAAATACATGAAGCGTTCGGCGACTGTGATTATCCGGTCATTCGTGATGTACAAGCCGTTACGGTTTTTCAGTATTATCGGGATTATTTTATTTTTATTCGGTGCAGTGCTTGGCATCCGGTTTCTGATTTTCCTGGCAATGGGTGACGGTGCAGGACATGTGCAGTCGTTGATCCTGATGGCAATTTTACTGATGATGGGATTCCAGACAATTACAATCGGCTTACTGGGAGACACGATTGCTGCAAATCGGAAATTATTGGAAGATATTCAGTACAGAGTCCGTAAAATTGAGTGTTCGCCTGCACCGGAACAGAAAATCAGGAGTGTTAGAAGTCATGAAAAGAGAAAAAATTAAACAATATCTTTCTCATGGAATCAAGATTCTGTTTCTGATACTGGTATTTTATTTTCTGGGAAAATATTTTGTTGATAACTGGGATGTTATCAGAAATATGGACTGGCATCTGGACTGGTTCAGTGTCATGATTTCGTTCGTGTTTTATTTTGCATACATGATTACGTTAGCGTCGCTGTGGCATTATATCACAAAATTGAATCAATGCAGTATCGGGCATTTTGAGGCAGTCATAGCCTATCTGTCATCCATTCCGGGGAAGTATATCCCCGGAAAAGTATTTTTGTTAATGGCAAGATGTCCGGCTTATGAAAAAGCAGGTCAGCCGATCCGGAAAGTAACGGTCTGTTTTTTTCTGGAGAATATCTGCACGCTTCTTGGCGCTGCATTTTTATTTCTGATTTCCCTGTTTTTCTTCCCGAATGATTTGTTATCACAGTACATCTGGGTGACCATAATATTGATAATTCTGTTTTTTATTTTCATCCATCCGAAGATTATCAATTTCTTTTTGAGAATTGCCGGGAAATTATTCAAAAAAGATATGGAAATCCCCATGTCTTACCCGGATCTGCTCCGGGTAGTGATATTATTTATCTGCAATTGGCTTGTCGCAGGATCGGGATTTTTTATGCTGGTGCATGCTATTTATCCGGTGACGGCTTCACAGTGGCTCTATGTCGGGGGGATCTACGGATTATCAA
>CAMWJT010000181.1 GCA_947174625.1 uncultured Ruminococcus sp. | reverse complement strand
TTCCCCTAGTTTAGAGCGTACCCCGAATGGATAATCATGCAGTTTCAGAATCGCTCTCACAATGGATAAGCCTAACCCTGTGCCGACGACTTCCCGCTTGTGATTCTCACTCCGATAGTATTTTTCAAAAATTTTATTGATTTTATCCTGTTCAATGCCTGCGCCTGTATCCCGGACTTCAATTTTGATCCCCTCATCTGTATTGATCTGCCGGACAAAAACTTGCTTATCTTCGCCGGTGTAATTAATCGCATTGTTGATTAAATTGCACACAACACGCTCCATCTTGCCCGGATCACAGGAAACTTGTACCGGTTCGTCCGGTGTGAATGTAATATGATACCCCATTTTCTCAGAAACGCCCCTGTACCGGGAACAAATATCCGTCAGCCATGCCGTGACATCAAATTGCTGAAATTCTAATTTCTGACTGCCGTTTTCCAGTTTGGAAAGATCTAAAATATCATTGACAAGCATGGTCAATCTGTCTGTCTCTTCAATAATCACTTGCAGATGCGCATTGCGCTTGACGGGATTATCTCCGGAAAGATCCCGGATCATCTCAGCATAAGCTTTCAGCATGGTCAGAGGTGTCCGCAGATCATGCGAAACATTGGCAATCAGATCCCTTTGCATGGTGTCTACTTTAGAAATTTCCTGCTCTGCATGCGTCAGCGTCTGTGCTAATTCATCAATTTCTTTGTAACCACCACCCTCAAATTCCGTCTGATAATCGCCGTGCGCCATCTGTTTCGCAGCATTCGTCAGTTGGATGATCGGGACGGCTAACCTGTTAGAGACAATCAGTGCAATGATGATACCGATCAGAAACAGAACCACGGCAATCAGGATCAACAGACGCTTTAACAGATCAACCGTTGTACCAACAGGCTGTAATGCTGTATTAAACAAAATATAACCTTCCGGATCGTCCTGCGACCCGATCACGCTTCCCAGCAGAAGCGTTTCCATGTTGATCTGTTCATCAAAGATATTCTTGCAGATCATGCCCGTACTGCTTTCCCGGATTTCACGGGTCAGAAGATACAGTCTGTTATAATTATGCCACCCATGAATCAGACATCTTGTGTCCATAACATCGCTTTCATAACTGATATAACTCCGGTTGTCCACGACTGTGATGCAGATCTGATTATTGATTGCCATAGCGCTTAATGTCTCTTTGAATTCTTTTGTGAATTCTTTTTCGTCGTAAGTTTCCAGTAATTTTGTAGCAAGATCCTGCGTTTCTGAAATTTTAAAATAATAATAGAATTTTTCCAGGAACAGCACTTCAATCAGGAGTAATCCGGATGTAATCACAACAAAGATCAGGAATGACACTGCCAGGAGCGTGTGAACGGACGGGCGGTCTTTTTCCTGTTTGACACGGCGCTTAATTCTTCGCAGTCTCTGGATATTATTCTGCATCCGCATCGAATTTGTAACCCATTCCCCGGAGCGTGACAATAAATTTCCGGTATTCGCCTAGGCTGTTGCGGAGCATTTTGATATGCGTGTCAACCGTCCGGTCATCCCCGAAGAAATCATAACCCCAGACGGCTTCAAGAAGTTTGTCCCTGGTCAGTGCAAGTCCTCTGTTGCGAGCCAGATAGAATAACAAATCATATTCTTTGGGTGTCATGGATGCCTTGACACCATTGACATAGACTTCCCGTCCGGAAAGATCAATTTTCAAGCCTTCAAAAATCATACATTCATGTTCTTCCTGCCGGATGATATTTCCGGAAAACTGACTTCTTGCCAGGACAGCCCGGACACGTGCCATTAATTCTTTGGGAGAGAACGGCTTGACGACGTAATCATCTGCACCGATCTCGAATCCGAATAATTTATCATATTCTTCACCTCTTGCCGAGAGCATGATAATGGGGATATTTTTATGTTTTTTGATTTCCTTGCTTGCGGAGTAGCCGTCAAGTTTGGGCATCATCACGTCCATGATAATTAAATCATAATCCTGCTGTCTGCATTTTTCAACTGCCTCCATGCCGTTTTCTGCCTCATCCACTTCGTATTCTTCAAATTCTGCATATTCTCTGACGACAGTTCTGATATTAACTTCGTCATCCACGATTAATAATCTGCGCATTGTATATGCTCCTTTCGGGTTTATATTTTTATGATTTTATTATAGCATAGTTTGCAGATTTAGGCAAGCATTTTCTTGACAAAAATATTTTTGTGTGATATAATCTAAAAAATTGAAATTTTAAGCGAGGATTCTACAATGCAAGAAATTCAAAAATTATTAAATGCAAAGCCATATATGAAAAATCTGGGAATCAAAAAATACTTTGATGCGATAAATAGCATCTGGAAAATGGACTTATTACTGACAATCACAGAAGATGAAATTTATTTTGATTTTCCAGAAGAAAATGATGTCACAATTCGCTTCGAGAATGTTGGTGATCTGACAATCAGTGACATGTGCTGGATCGCCCCACATAGGGTAATTATCTACGATCATGCAGAAAATCAGTATGAAAGTCACCAGAGATTTCAGTTAGAAGAACAGGAGGACATGCTGAATTTTTTCTTTGAAAAAGCAGAAATTCTCTCTTGACAAATCCGATTTTTTGTGCTATGATAGATTTGTAAAATAATCAGGAGTTACAAAAAATTTTTGAATTATGAAATCTCAAGTAATTAAAATTTCCATGAGAGTATGCCTTGTCATTTATTTGTTGGCTTTGCTCTATTTGTTATTTTTAAAGAGAATTACCGTGCTGAATCCTCTGATAGAGGATATGAAGTATTACGGATTTTGGCAGTGCATAAAAACCTGGATTAATTTAGTACCATTCCGGACGATTTCAAATTATATTGAATGTATGGATCCTATTTCGATCTATTCTATTTTTTATGATTATGCGTTTCAGAATCTTGCCGGAAATGTGATATTATTTGTGCCAATGGGTGTGTTTCTCCCTTATTTTTCAGAAAAGCAAAGAAAATTTCTAAAATTTTTCATCACGTCATTTCTGATAATTGCCTGCGTTGAAATTGTGCAATTAATTACATTATTAGGTGCGTTGGATATTGACGATTTAATTCTGAATTTAACAGGCGCTTGCATTGGGTTTGTGCTTTTTTACTTGATAAAGCCGGTTTTACTACAAAAAAATAATTAAAAATCTATGACAGGGAAGTCCTCACAGACGGCAGTCCGCCCTTGTTTTCCAGAGAGCTGTCAGCAATCAGGCTGGAACTGACAGTAAAACAAGTCTGATCTGTGATGTGATACCACCCCTGGAGTCTGTCTAATCCACAGCGGTTGACTGCCGTTATCCAGTCTTAATGAGGTGCGTGAATTGATAAAATAATCATGCACGAATTCAGGTGGAACAGTGGTAAGCATCACCCTGAAATCTTGGTAATACAGGATTTCGGGGTGTTTTTATTTTAATTAAAAATAATTAAATACAAAAGGAGAAGAGAATTATGCTGCAATTAACACTCAAAGACGGCAGTATCCGGGAAGTCCCGGAAAATACATCTGCTGCCGAAGTCATCAAATCCATAGGCATGGGATTGTATAAATCCGCCTGCGCTGTCCGGCTTGACGGGGAAGTCTGCGATCTCCGCACAGTATTGACGAAAGACTGCCAGTTTGAAGTGCTGACATTTGACGACAAAGAGGGCAAAAAGGCATTCTGGCACACAGCATCCCACATCTTAGCACAGGCTGTCAAGAGATTATATCCGGTGACAAAGCTTGCGATTGGTCCTGCGATTGATGACGGATTTTATTATGATTTCGATGCGGAGCATCCGTTCACACCGGAGGAATTG
>CAMWJT010000180.1 GCA_947174625.1 uncultured Ruminococcus sp. | reverse complement strand
GTATGATAACTATGAAAATTCTGATTGTGGAAGACGAAATAGCGCTTGCCGAAGCGCTGAGCGAAATTTTAAAACGAAATAAATATTTAGTGGATGCTGTCCATGACGGAGAAGACGGCTTATCTTATGCGCTGACGGATCTGTATGACTGCATTCTTCTGGATATTATGCTGCCGAAAATGAACGGTTTGGACGTGTTGAGAGCGCTCCGGAAACAGCGGATTTCCACACCGGTTTTGTTATTGACTGCAAAATCTGATATTGAAGATAAAATTACGGGACTGGACAGCGGTGCGGATGATTTTCTGACAAAGCCGTTTGCAACAGGCGAATTATTAGCAAGAGTCCGGGCATTGACCCGGCGCAAAGGAGAAGTCATCACAGATGCGTTCACTTATGGAGATATTGCATTGAACAAGAGTACATTCAGTCTGAGTTGTGAAGGTGAATTTGTAAAATTAAGCCTGAAAGAATACCAGATCATGGAAATTTTAATTTCCAATCCCCGGCAGTTGATCTCCAAAGAACGATTTATTGAAAAAATCTGGGGATATGAAAGCGATGTGGAGTATAACAATATCGAAGTGTATATTTCTTTCCTGCGAAAAAAATTATCCGTCATCGGTTCGCATGTGATCATCCGGACAGCCAGGGGAGTGGGGTATTTTCTGGAAAGCGGGGTATAATTCTTGAAAAAAAATTCTGAAATCATCCAGAAAATGCCGTCCTGGGTCAGAAAACTGCTGAAACCGGATGTCATTACAGAAATGCGCATCCGATTTGTTGCCACAGCCATGACAATCCTGATTCTGGTCTTTATTATCATGCTCGGATCGATTAACATGATTATGAAAACCGTCAGTCAATCGCAGTCCATGCGATTACTCGAAGAGATCGCCAACAGCGACCGGTATGACACACTGAATCCAGAACCAGAACCGGATTTCAGACCCGGATCAGATCCGGAATTCAGTCCTACTAATACGATAAAACCGCTTGCTTGGGTGCCGGAACATGCGCAGCAACAGCGACCGGACGGCAATCGTAATCCGGGGAACAGACCGGATCAGAATTTTCCAGATGATAATAATCCTGATAATTTTGAAAATTTTGATAAACCGCCGTTTGAGCCTGATGATCGGGAAGAATTTCCCCCGGAATCCATTCCGCCAGACTGGGAAGATCCCGCATTTCCGGAAGAATCCATCAATCCAGTGACGGAATCCGTTCCGCCGCCGGAATCACCTGCATCAGAAATCATCCCGGAAGAACTGGAAATTTTCACAGTTCCGGAAATCCCGGCAGATAATCCGGAGTTTCAGGATTCCCCGGAATTACAGGAATTGCCGGATTTTTCAGAGTTTTCAGAATTTATTGCAGAAACTGCAAATTCAGAGACATCCGGGACGGAGTCCGCAGAATTTACAGAATTTGCAGAATCTACAGAAATGAAAGAAACGACAGAAATTGCAGACAGGACAGAATCCAGTCCGGTCATGACAGTAGTAAAGGACAATCCTCCGGAATTACCGAAAGAACCATTTCCGGAACAGAATCCCCGGACAAAATTACGTCCGGATAAATGGAAAGTCAATATTATGCTGGATCACTTTGCATTAATGGCAGATCCGGACGGGAATTTTCTGGATTTGCGCAACACGGAAAATTATACGCATGAACAGGCGGCAGAAATTCTGGCTGCCATTCTGGATATTGACAGACAACAAGGCATGTATAATTGGTTGCAATATTATAAAATACAAAAATCTTATGGGACGCTTGTTGTCATTGCCGATAAAAGTTCCGACCAGGGATTGTTAAATAATCTGTTCCGGACAACGGCAGTGATCGGCTTTCTGATGTTGCTGATTCTGTTTGTATTCCTGATTTTTTTCTCCCGTAAAATCACAGAACCGGTACAATCTGCACTTGACCGGCAGAAACAATTTGTTTCCGATGCAGGACACGAATTAAAGACACCGCTTGCCATTCTCACGGCAAATGCGGATATTCTGAAAGATGAAATCGGTGAAAATAAATGGCTCGGCTACATGCAGGAACAGACTGACCGGATGAGTCAGTTAGTCGGCGATCTGCTCCGTCTTGCAAGGATGGACAATGCCAAACAGGAATACAGTTTTGCAGAATTTAATCTGAGCCGTGCCGTGGAAGCAACAGCATTGCCGTTTGAGAGTCAGGCATTTGAACTAGAAAAAAATCTGGAATTGGACATTCAGCCGGAGGTCTCTTATTATGGGAGTGAACAGCACATCCGGCAGCTTGCGGCAATTTTTATTGATAATGCGATGAAATATTCCAACGAACACGGCACGATCAAAATTACACTTCTCCAGAGGGGAGATGACAGAATTCTGGAATTTTATAATACAGGCTGTGAAATTTCCCAGGAAGAAACACATAAAATTTTTGAACGATTCTACCGTGGTGACAAGGCGAGAAACAATAAAGGCAAAAATGGTTACGGACTGGGACTTGCAATTGCCCGAAGCATCATGGATTTGCATCATATCCGGATACAAGTGACTTGTCAGCAAGGTGCATGGATCAGATTTTTCCTGATTTTATAATAGAATTGATAAATTTGCATGAAACATCTCTGAAAATATTGTTTCGTTTTAGAAAATGTGTCAAAAATACGCAGAATGCTTGACAAGCATCAACTTTTGTGTTATGATAATTCTATACATTATAGATTACAAAATGTATTAGAGAGCGTTTTCAGTGTGGAGAATACTGGAAAATCTGGTAATTTTCTGAAACAGAAACTGTATAAAAAATGTTTTCTATACGATATGTAATAATGTTTTCAGAATATAAAAATGAAAAATAATAATTTTAAAAAATTGCCGAATACAGAAACTGCACTGTGAAATATTACCGGATTTCAAACAGAAATAAAGAAATGATTCTGTTTGATTCCTTCTATTTTTGTCAAAATCGCAGTTTCTGTTTGTTGTCTATGACAAAAAAAGAATTTCTGAAAATTTTAAAATCAGATTTTGCTTTATGATTTATCATAAAGCAGCAAGCGTATCAGAAAGTAAAGGGGGAGCTGAAATTGATAGAAACAGCAAATCTTGCATATCAGGAACCTGCTGACAACCTGTCTGAAAAAAATACAACTATTATCCAGGTACATACAAATGAATGTATCCAGAAAGAGCGTGAAATGCTCGAACAACCCGTTGTTCTAGAGGACAAGCCTGCTTATGACTATATCAAAAGAGTTGTGGATGTGGTCTGTTCCGTCGCTGGTCTTGCCGTGCTTTCGCCGGTGTTACTGGCAGTGACAGTTGTCATTGTTGCGAATGATCCCGGAAATCCGTTCTTTATACAGACCCGGATCGGCAAGGACGGCAAGGAATTTCAGATCTATAAATTTCGCAGTATGTACAAAGATGCTGAGAAAAAACTTGCATTGCTGCAAAAGCAAAACGAGTGCAAAGGCGCAACATTCAAGATGAAAGATGATCCCAGAATTACCAAAGTCGGGAAATTCATCCGGAAGACTTCCATTGATGAACTGCCGCAGTTACTGAACATCCTGAAAGGTGATATGTCTATTATCGGACCAAGACCGTTCATTCCGTCGGAGCAGGAAAATCTTCCGATGGACAGGTTGCTTGTGAAGCCAGGACTGTCATGTTACTGGCAGATTGGTGGCAAGAATGAACTGGAGTTGACAGAACAGATTGCACTTGACAGGAAATACATCCGGGAACGTTCTCTCTGGACGGATTTTAAAATTTTCTGCAAAACGATCATTCATGTACTCAGCCGGAAGAACTGCTGAGTGCATGGATAGGAAT
>CAMWJT010000179.1 GCA_947174625.1 uncultured Ruminococcus sp. | reverse complement strand
CCTTGATCCCGTAAAAACTGGTATTCACTTGTTTCCGTCATACGAACCGTATTCCCGAAAGCCGTGAATGAATTGCCGTCCATAATCAACATGCGGTTCAGTGTCCTGTTTTTTTCGAGACGGTCATATAATTCTTTGATATTCCGGCGCATCGCCTGAGAAAATACTGGTTTTCTCTCAGAGAGCATTTCTTTGATCGAAAAGCTGGCATATTTATTTTCAAGTTCCAGATAATAATTATGATATAAAAACCGGACAAAATCCTGATTCAGATTCACAGAAATCGCATGTCCCGTGCCGAAGCAATCAGAAATAACAGATTCCGGGATTTCCGTCACAGAAGCAATCTTGATATGATACTGCTTCCGGAAAAAATTTGCAACCCCCTGATAGCCTGTCTGGAACAATTCGCCGAGCGTATGAAGTGCAGGATCTTCCTCCAGTTGCACCGGGATATTGAGATATAATTCTGTCAGGTTATAATATTTTTTGCTCACAGAATCAGAATGGATAGCCGGATTTGTCTCAGATTCCGGAATTAATTCAGATTCTGTAAATTCCTGGTCTCTCTGTCCGGAGAGATTATCTTCATAGAACAGCAGGACTGTATTAAAAATTTCCGGATTGCAGAATTTTTCTTCCGGATCATAAAAAAGATTGTCCGGTTTGGTAATCACAAGCAGATGCACATCCGGCAGTTCTGCATAATAATATGCCGGATCTTCCGGAACATCCAGTGTAATAGATTCTCCCTGCGCCACGGAATTAATATTTTGCGTTAAATTCTCCTGAATCGCCTGTTTGTTCTCGTGATATTTCCGGTTGCAGACATCACAAAGCATGATCGCAATCAGGATGACTGTAAGCGTTGTACAGGCAATCATGATTTTATTATGTCTTGCAGCGGTACTAGAAGAAAACCGGAGATAATTGCTCAGATTCACGCCGTTTGTCTCGTTCAGGATTTCACAGCGGACACCTTGCAGAAGATTCCGTCTGACCTGAATCCGGACATTGCCGAATTTGTCATAGCAGATTCTGTCATGCGCCTGGTCACGGTGCGAAAGAATGACAGAATCCGTCCGGAGAAAATCCGCAAACGCAATTTCTTTCTGATAACCAGAATCCGCATCCAGTTCAATCGCAACGGGCTGAAATGCGCCTGTCATCTGAATATCAGAATTGAGCTTATCCGCCTGGATTGTGACATAGATCACCGGTCTTGCAAAGAGAATACTGCAAACAGAGGCAAGCATCAGGATCAGAAAAATAAATCCGAGAATATAAGACAGCGAAAACAGCCATCCCAGGACAACCGCAAGCAAGATGAAAATTATCAACCAGTTTAGCATACCAAAAGCCACCTCCGTTCATGTTATTATTAAAAATTTTTAATAATCTCTATACTATATTTTTTCAGCCATTGGATATGATTGACAGCATGATTCTGAAATTCTTCCTGACAAAGCACTTTTCTGTAATCGGCATGACAGATTTCCAGAAAATCCCGGAGTGACTGCCGTTCCGGATCAGAAAGTGCATAATCCGTAGATAACCGGTGCAAGAGCATCTCAGGAAAATCCCGGAAAGCCTGTTGTTTCCTGGAAAGGACAGGCGCAGAAACCGTCTTTGTGAATTTTTGCTCCAGATTCTGCAATAATTTCATGCCGATGATCTTATTCTGATTATTTTGATGCTCTAAAAAATTATTTTTTTCAAACATCCAGATCAGATATTGCAGATCCTGCATAGACAATTGATCCGCCTGCAACAGTGGCTGTAACAGCAATTCATAAAATGGATCATAAGCATCATATTTTTTCTGTTCCTGTTTCGTCAGGAAACTCCGGAAATACAGTTCTAACAGACAGATCACGATCACGGGATCACCCAGAATTGTCTTGTTGAGAAACAGCAGAAGCGCTCCGGCTTCCCTGGACTGACAGACGTTGTATACATCCATATATAATTGCATAAAATCCGGGTACGCTTCGCACAAAGCCAGAAGATCCGAATCTTCCTGCCGGGCATTCCGGAATGCCTGGTACTGCTGTAAAAACGGAAGAAATGCTTTTTTTTCATGTTGAGATAAACGGCTGTACTGCAACGAAAACAAAAATTTATCCAGGATTGCCGGATGAATGCCGGCATAAAAATCCTGTAGTTGCCAGTCTGCAAAAAAATTTAATAATTCCGTCAGCGTAATAGACGGATAAAGAAAATAATCTGCAAAATACTGCATCCGGATATGATTCCGGCATTTTTTGGCATACTGTTCAAATGCTGTCTGACGGAAATCATACCCGGCAAAATCAGCACATGTTACAGCCAATTCCAGAAAATTCCGGAGTTCTCCGGACGTTGTATCCAGATTCTGCCCGGAATACCGGCAATAACTGTCATAATCCTGTAACATCCGGATTGTTTCGGCTTCTATCCGGAGATAGAATGCCTTCAATGCCTGGGAATCAATCGCATTGACAGCAAGCACATCAAAAAATTCCGGCATATTGCCATCCGTCAGAGAAGCAATCCGGGCATAGATTTCCGGAACGGTTTCCAAAGCATTGACACAGGAAAAACAAAAAACTGTATAATACGCAAGATCTTCCGGCAAATATGCCGTTTCCGGATCCGACAAAATCTGGTAACCATCCCGGAGACAAGTTTCTTGATCCTGCAAGTAAGTCTGCTGAAATACATGGATCTGTAATGTCTGATAAAGTGCATGATAAATCAGTTCATTTTTTGGCTTCTGAAGAATTCTGAGAATTTTCTTGTAATTTTGCAGACATTCCCGGAACGTCGGACAAAATTTCGCATGGCAAAGCTTCTCAATCAGCCAGTGAATCAACTGTATGAACCAGTGCTGTAATTTTTCAAGCGAAGCAAGTTCATAGTCAGATAATTCAGATTTTTTGTATTTTTTATAAATCGCCTGGACTTTTTCCCATAACCGGACGATTGTTTCAAATTCCTGCATAGAATCCGGATCGGAATCAAAATCAAATTGCATCTGATAATCAAAAAATTCATTCCACAGAAAGCGCAACATTGTCTGATATTCCAGTTGATTTTCTGTTTCATGCAGAATCTGCATCAAAACAGAGTGTTCTTGCTCCGGACGCATTGCCGGGATAGGATGTCGGGAAGATACCGGAAAAGCACCGAGATTCCGGACAGTGTCTGCATATTGATTGATAAAAATCACACGTTCCGCAAACTCTGACGGCAGAAACAAATAATATATCTGCAAAAACCAGGGCAGGAATTCCGGATTCGGAAGATCCTCAAATAACTGACTGCTGTCAATTTTCAAAAATACGGAAGATTTCTCACTGCAAGCCTGGTATGTGAAGTGCAGAAGCTGTTTCAGAATTTCCAGGAGTGCCGGACTGCACAAAAAATCCGACGTATTTTTAGGTTGCAGTTTCACTTCCCGAAAACGGGATTCTACATAACCACGGGCATCATTTTCTACAGCATAATTCCATTGTACAAGCTTTATAATCCCGGATTCCGTATCAAAATAATAGGCGCTTGTATGATCAATTCTGGAATCGCCGGGAAGCCGGAGCTGTTCCGGCTGAATTAATTTATTTTCCAACATACTGAATGCACTTGCATCTACCTGCCGGCGCTGTTGATTGACAATCTCAAAATAAGCATAATCCAGTCTGTATTTTGTATATAATAATTCTCTCATATCTCTCATACAATAGTTTCCTCATGAACATCATCATAGACGGCATAATGCCGGTCTGCGTACCAGCGATACAGACGTTTCACAGAATCCGGCTGTCGGGAATTCTGCAATTTCCGGAGCAGCATATCATAATCATCCGCATAGACATCACTGC
>CAMWJT010000178.1 GCA_947174625.1 uncultured Ruminococcus sp. | reverse complement strand
GAGCTTCACGAAAGTGTACTGGATGTACTGAGTGAAACTGAGCGAACGCTTGTGTACTTATATTACAGTGGTATAGACAAGCGTTTTCTAGCGAAGCAACGAGGGCTAACATTAAAATCTTTATACTTAAAAATAGCAAGGATAAAAGAAAAGTTGATTAAAGAATTGGATAAAACTGACAAACAAAAGTAATAAAAATATTATTTTTTTGTTTCATCATACAAAGTTGGATTCCGCATGATATAAAATCAGGGATTTTCTGACAGTACTATATAGAGGGCGATAATTATGAAGAATCATTATCAGCATCTGCTCTCCAGTCAATTTGAGCAGGATGCTCTGAAAGAAATTGATAAGCTTCTTTCTGAGGAGTTTGATAAACCGGAACAGAACAGAGATTATGACATGATTGATGAACTCACAGATATATACTCATCTCTCGCTGGGATGGATAAACAGATTGACGAAGCATCCGAAAGTGGTATGATTGCTTTGAAAGAGAAGATGCAAAGCATACACAGACCGCATTTTACCCGAAGAATCAGACTTCTGATAACAGCAGCATGTGTTGCACTGGTGATGTTGACGGCAAATCTCATTACGGTATCTGCCTTTGATATGAATATATTCTCATTTATTGTGCATTTCGCTGATAATGGCTTTTCCATTGATTTCCCTCTGTTTTCCAATGAAGTCCCGGATGATGACATAATTGAACTTCCTGTAACGCCTGATGACCCTTATGGCATGATTGCAGAGAGTGCAAAATATGGCATTTATCCGGAAACACCCCATTATCTACCTGACAACTATGTATTGACAATATGTGAAAATAGAAATGTACCACCATATGTACAGGATGTTCAATTTACTTTTACGAATCAACACAATACGAAACAAGTTATTACTTTTAGTTTTGAACTGTATGGAGATAAAGAATACATAAGTGGTACAAAATTTCCAAACACTGAACATCGTCTGAGTGAAATTAAAATCAATGGTAAACCTGCGATTTTAGCAGAAGAATGGAAAGATAAGCAGTTTACGATTGTTTACTGCATGGATACGCTTTTAATTGCTATTTTTACGCAGGATATATCACGGGAAGAAGTAAATCAAGTAATCAGTTCTATGAAATAACTGGAGGATGAATATTAGTGAAGAAACTGTTATCTCTGTTTTGCATAACAAATTTGCTATTATGCAGCAAGCCATCAATTTCTGTGCAAGCTGTGGAAATTGAAGAACCATACACAGAAACAGTAGTACCAGCAAGTGAAGGACTTATAAGTAATTATTCTCTTTGGGCTAGCAATTACAATGGCAGTTTATGTGTAAGTTCAGTAATGAGAACATCCTCCACAATGGAGGAAATCGGGATAAAAAACCTGACTGTACAGTACAGCTACGATAATAGCAACTGGTATGATGAATGGAACGCAGGAAATTTTCTTGATTATGGTACAAATACATATACTCTCTCCAATTATATCATCGCATTGGATCGAAGTGAATGCTATTATCGTGTAACATGTACACATTATGCAAAGAAATCCATTTTTAACACACAAAGCGATTCAAACACTTCAAACAGTGTCTGGATTAGTTGACAGCATGTAAATGACACAAAAAGTAAAAAATATCATCTGCTGTACGCCCCGCAGTCATGATGATCATCAAACGAACGGGGAAAAATAAATTTTTGGAGGAAATACTTATGAAACTCACAAAAAAATGGTAGCTCTGGCAAAATCGGACACGCTGAAACAAAAAGGCATTTCATGAAAAATGCTATAGTATAAATATATGAAATTTTTATAAATTTATATATATTTATCGTAACGGTTTTCACCAGCCTAAACAGCCGGCTAGTATCAAGGAAATGTTAAAAAAATACAAATAAAATGGAGTGATTATAATGAAAAAGATCAACAGAATCATTGCCAGTCTCTTGGCGGTAACAACAGCAACGGTTGCATCGGGAGCATTTAGCTTAATTGCAAATGCTTATGAAGCCTCAAAGGGCTTTGCGGTCGGAACGGCGTATGAAACGTACTATTATGCAAAGGCGGTTGGATCATTAGGTGGTGGAAGCGCATCAGCTGGTACTGTATTAGCTGAAGGACAGTGTGGTGTTACTATCTCATATGGTAGTAATTCTGACTCGGCTACCGGCTATGGCAGCGCTTATACACAAAGAATCAGTGGTTCCGGAACTGCACATTCATCTCATACAGCCTCAAAAGGCGGATATTATGGAGACACAACGATGCAGTTTTCGTAATCTCTTCGGCTAATTCTTAAGAGCCAGTTTAGTATCTAGTTGATAGTCGGATTTTCACCCTGATGACGAACGCCTGACGCAACAATATTGTATGTACTGTAAGGAAGACAGGCTGTGTCATGGCGGAAAGATGTTGAAAGACGGCTGTTAGAAGATACTAAGCAGGCTCTTAATAATTACACGAGCTAACTATGAATAGTATAATGGAAAGCGGTTGTTCTTGCCAACCGCTTTCCATTGAAGAAAGAGGAAAAACTATGAGACATAGATTATTTATGCTGCCTATAGTCATCTCACTATGTATTGCACTTGCTGGATGCAGTGATTTAGAATCAAGTCATGATGCACAAGAGTATATGATTACAAATAGAGTTCCAATTGTGGTATCTGCTGGACGCAATGTTTATGATAATGGGTTAGTCTATCATCAGGGGAGCATAGCAATGTTTTTGGACTTTGCTACAATGCAGTCAATGCCAATATGTAATAAACCAAACTGCACTCACTCGGATAGCACTTGTGTCGCAAAAAGTTGTGTTGCAAACACAAATACAATTGAGCCCATTATATACCATGATAAAATCTATTACTTTACATCTACAAACAAAATTGTAGATGCAGATGATGGAAAATCTCAAAGCTTCTCCATTCATTCTACCTGCTTTTGCTCCAATATAAAGACCGGAGAAACAGAGGCTTTTTTGCAATTTGATAACTACGATCCTACTGGAAGTGTTAATTCTGTTTTAATTGACTCTAAATGGTACTTTATCGCATCTGATGACAATGCTTATAGAAGAAATGATGGTTCATGGTCATACGGAATGGGAGGAAAACAATATCTCTGTTGTATTGATTTAGAAACAGCAGATTTTCAAAACTATGGGCTGGTTAATGACTCACCATTCGCAGAATATAATAATATTCGTGAAGGCAATTATACGGGAACATTTAATGCACAAGTAATGATTGAAGGGGTATACGATAATAAAATCTATATGTACTATCAATATGTAACTGATCAGAACGAATTAATAAACGTTCTTGAATCCAGTGAAAACCCTCTTCAAGCAGTATGGACAGACGTTCCGTGGATATACGAAAGCAAAGTTTATGACATTGAAACTCATTCACTAACGACTTCAAATGATCCGACTCGTGCTATTATTAACTCGGATTATTTCGTATATTTTGATACAGAGTTAGAGTGCTATCGAGAATTGAAAGATGAAAGTGAGAGTAACTTAGCTGGCTTTAGAGAATCATGGTCTCCAAAAATAGTGAACGGAAAACTATGGAATTTGCGAAAAAACGAAAATGAAACCCCGCAAGTGTATGATTTTGCTACGGACGAGATTACTAATATTCAGTCTATGTATACTACGTATGACTCGAATATATATGCCTGTTATGACGATAAATACATTGTAAGTTATATTGATGAAAATAAACAACAGAAGTATGCTGCAGTTCCAGAGTATGAATTGATTGGAGATACTAAATGAATGTTTTGAAGATTAGCGCCCTTAATAAACATTATGGAAAAAAGCACGCATTAAAAAATTTTAACTTTGAATTTTTCGATGGTGTCTATGGTCTACTCGGTCCGAATG
>CAMWJT010000177.1 GCA_947174625.1 uncultured Ruminococcus sp. | reverse complement strand
TTTTATTATGTGGGACGGGTGTCGGCATGAGTATGGCGGCGAATAAAGTCAAGGGAATCCGTGCGGCTGTCTGCAATGACTGTTTTTCAACAAGATATACCAGAAAGCATAATGATGCCAATATTTTGTGTATGGGTGAGCGTGTCATTGGGACGGGGCTTGCTCTGGAACTGGTTGAAATTTTTCTGACAACAGAATTTGAAGGCGGTCGGCATGAACGGCGTGTCCAGAAAATCACAGAATTAGAGAGTTAATTAATAAATAATTGGAGGCTTACTTATGGCAAAACTGAATATTATTGATCATCCATTGATTCAGCATAAAATTTCGCTGATGCGTGATAAAAATACAGGCACAAAAGAGTTCCGGGAACTTGTCAACGAAACGGCAATGCTGATCTGTTACGAAGCGACAAGAGATCTGCCGTTAAAAGAAATCGAAATGGAAACACCGCTTTGTATGGCAAGGACGAAAATAGTCTCCGGACGGAAGCTTGCCGTTGTTCCGGTACTCCGGGCAGGTCTGGGCATGGTGGATGGTGTGACTTCTCTTGTTCCGGCGGCAAAAATCGGACATATTGGCATGTTCCGTGATCCGGAGACACATAAACCAGTGAAATATTATGCCAAACTGCCGGATGATATTGCAGAACGTGACGTGATTGTTGTCGATCCCATGCTTGCGACTGGTGCAACGGCTTGTGATGCGATTACGGAACTGAAAAAAGCAGGTGTGAAAAATATTAAATTCATGTGTATTATCTGTTCTCCGGAGGGTGCGTCTTATATGATCCGGAAGCACCCGGATGTCAATATCTATTGTGGTGTGATGGATCTGGGTCTGAATGATGACAAATTTATCATTCCGGGACTGGGTGATGCCGGCGACAGAATTTTCGGCACAAAATAATAAAATACATGATAAAATTACAATTTTTTGATTGGGACAGTTCTTATTTAGATGTTGAAGATGAATTGAATATGAATAGTGATATAGCTGATTTTTTAGTAGAACATGTGCCGGATATTCAGTTGGAAGCAACAGATAATCAATTTGATTTGGAGAATAACTGGATTTTTTGGTTCAGTTCCATAAATGAAGAAAAAGCGATTAAGGCTATTTATGATATTTTAGTTGCTATGATACAGTCTGACAGTCGAATGCATTTTTCTATTAATCTTGAATAAAAAGAAACATGCTATACTAGTAATGTAATTTTTATAATTTTGTCAAGAGTGAGTAAAAAATTGCAGCTCAGCGTTCGGACTATCTGAACGCTGATTTAATTTGAATTTTTTGATAGTATATTATAAGATTGTTTGTCAAAATAGGAGGTCATTTTATGAATCATGTGTTTACTTCAGAATCCGTCACAGAGGGACATCCGGATAAGATCTGCGACCAGATTTCTGATGCCGTTCTGGATGCCATTCTGGAACAAGATCCCGACGGACGTGTTGCCTGTGAGACGGTTGTCACAACGGGGATGATTCTGTGCATGGGAGAGATTTCTACCAAAGCAGAGATTGATATTGCAAAGATTGCAAGACAAGTTGTGATTGATATTGGCTACGACCGGGCAAAATTCGGATTTGACGGACATACCTGCAATGTGCTGACGGCAATGGATGAGCAGTCTCCGGATATTGCCCAGGGTGTGAATTATTCTTGTGATACACAGGCAACAGGCGCTGGCGATCAAGGATTAATGTTCGGTTATGCTTGTAATGAAACACCGGAGCTGATGCCGATGCCGATTGCTCTGGCGCACAAACTGGCAATGAAATTAACGGAAGTCCGCAAAAACGGGACGCTCCGGTATCTCAGACCGGATGGCAAGACTCAGGTCAGTATTGAATATGATGAAACCGGCAAGCCTGTCCGTGTGAATACTGTCGTAGTTTCCACACAGCATGCCGGGGATATTGCAATTTCACAGATCCGGGAAGATCTGAAAGAATTGGTCATTGATGCTGTGATTCCAAAGAATTTAATGGATTCTGATACCAGAATCCTGATTAATCCCACCGGACGTTTTGTCGTGGGTGGACCGCAAGGCGACAGCGGTCTGACCGGCAGGAAGATTATTGTTGATACTTATGGCGGTTATGCACGGCACGGCGGCGGTGCATTCTCTGGGAAAGACCCGACAAAAGTCGACAGAAGTGCAGCTTATGCGGCAAGATATATCGCTAAGAACATTGTAGCGGCAGGACTGGCTGAAAAATGTGAGATTCAGCTTGCTTATGCGATTGGTGTCGCAAAACCGGTATCCGTCAGAGTGGATACATTCGGGACGGCAACAATCCCGGAATCAAAATTAGAACAGATTGTTCCGGAAATTTTTGATCTGACACCGGACGGCATGATCCGGATGTTGGATCTGAAACGTCCGCAGTACCGGAAAGTTGCGGCATACGGACATTTCGGACGGGAAAATCTGAACATTGCATGGGAAAAGACGGACAAAGTACAAATGTTACTGGATGCCGTGAAATCATGATTACTTATAAAAATCAGCTCCGGGGATTCTGATCCGGCGGAGCTGATTTTTTTAATTATTTTTATTATTTTGATGATTCCAGCGTTCTGCAATCCGGTTTTTTTCTTCGGCGACCAGGATTGAAACGGCTTGTTCCGGTTCAAACAGCGAACTGTAACTATAAAGCGCCGCTCCGGCAATCCCAGGATTTGTCTGTGATTCTGAAAATTCAGAAAGATAGGCTAATTCTTCGGAGATCACTGCCGGATTGGTAAGAAATTCCAGTTTGCCAGAACCTGCCCACTGGTCTTGTGTGCCGATCTTGTAAACTGCCAGTCCAACGACAAGCTCTGGGACAGTACAGATCTCTGCCCATTCTCGCAGGATTTCTTTGAACGGACATGTGCCGTTCTCAAATCCATAATATAATTGCGGAATCATCCAGTCGCAGTAACCGGCTTCACTGCACCAGCATTTCACATCAGCGTAGAGTTGGTCATAATTGATTGTAAAATTGCCCTGTGGACTGATGCTGAAAATCAGATCCGGATTTTGATTTTTGACTGTCTGGTATAAAAGCTTTACCAGTTCAGAACAGTTTGTCCGGCGGAATTCTGCCAGATCCTGCAATTCACTCTGTGTAAAGGCATCTTGATCAAATGCCGGGTCTGTCGTCGGATAGAAATAATCATCCATGTGAATGCCGTCAACGTCGTAATTTTCAAGGATTTCCCGGACACCGTCTGCAATCAGTTCCCGAACTTCCGGGTAAGCCGGATTGAGATAATATCTCCCCTCGAAATTCACCAGATATGTGCCGTTCTTGTCCGAATCGTCGTACCATTGCCGGAGGATGTATTGCTGATCCAGGGCAGTTATTTTCTGTGCTGTCTGCGCCCGCATGGGATTGATCCAGGCATGGACGGACAAATTGACAGCATGTGCTTCTTCCAGCATGATTGCAAGGGGGTCATAGTCCTGATCTGGATTCATGAATGTACCTGCCGGGAAGATCTCAGAATGATAATAGGCATCACAGTAAGCCCGGACATGGACAAAAATTGTGTTACAGCCGAGTTCCTGGCAATTCCGGAACGCCTCCCGGATGGATTCCCGGAACTGTGTTTCTGATTTCATCCAGTTTTCATAGAGCATGACGGGGATCCAGACAGCCCGGATTTCTCCGGGATCTGAATTAAAATCAGAATCAGAATTAAGATCAGGATTCTGATGCAATCCGGATTGTTTTCCGGGAGAATCCGTAATATGCAGATGTTCAATTTCCTGGAGCTGATAAAATTCAGGATTTATTGTAATATTATTATTCATATTATTGTTGCTATTATCATAACAGCCCGTAAAAATACAGTTCAGGATACAGAGCAGGATGAAAACAGATTGTAGCATTTGATTTTTTTTCTTCATTTGGA
>CAMWJT010000176.1 GCA_947174625.1 uncultured Ruminococcus sp. | reverse complement strand
ATGTATTTCATAATGGCTCTGTCAATCCGGTTGCCGGCGGATTTGACAGAATGGGACGTGACAATGCCGTTCATGGAGACAATTGCGACATCTGTCGTGCCGCCGCCAATATCCACAACCATATGCCCACGGGCTTTGCCGATATTGACACCAGCACCGAGCATAGCGGCGATTGGTTCGTCAATCAGATAAGCTTTGCGACAACCGGCGCTCATGACGGCATCTCCGACAGCACGCTTCTGTAAATCCGTGATGAATGCCGGGACGCAAATAATAATTCTCGGCTTGACAAGCTGATGACCGCAGATTTTTAATAAAAATTCCCGGATCATGCACTGTGTCAGGACATCATCAGAAATCACACCTTCGGACATGGGACGAACAACTTCTATGTAAGCAGGATTTCTGCCGATCATCTTATAAGCTTCTGAACCGACAGCAAGAATCCGTTCCGTGCATTTATTATAGGCAATGACGGACGGTTCTGAAAGCACAACACCTTTTTTGCCGGATGTCATGACAATATTGGCAGTCCCCAGGTCAATGCCAATGTCTGGTTTACTCATATCCCAAAACAGCTCCTTATTATTTTGATTATTATTAATTTAATGATTTATTTTTATCTGATCTTTTTCTGATTGCCGTTGTTGCAGATGCCGCAGTCACATGGACTGCGCCGGCGGATTTGAGAAGTCCCGCACAACGACTCATCGTGTTCCCGGTCGTGAGTACATCATCACAGAGAATGATATGCAGATTTTCGGCAGAAACAGGATAAATCCCAAAATTTTCGACATTTTTTATGCGCTCTCGTGCATTCAGAAGATGCTGTGCAACGGATCTTTTCCGGAACAGCATATCATCCCGGCAGGGAATGCCGAGCAGTCCGGAGAGTTCCTGTGCAATGACTGCCGACTGATTGTAGCCACGGCGGCGGATTTCTGCCGGGTGCATCGGCACGGGAACAATGCAGTCTGCTTTTGGATAGGCAGGATCTTGCAGACGCTGTGCAAGAATCCTGGCGGAGAACACTGCAAAATTGGTGTTCCTTGCCTGTTTGAGTTTCAGAACAGACGACACACCGGCATTTTCATAACGACAGGCAATCACGGCATCATCATAATATAATTTTTGATACCGGCAGAAACAGGAAATTTTGCCGCATTTTTGACAATACGCATCCTGTTGCAGCGCCATAGAATCTGCACAATCCTCGCAGACAGTCTCATCCGCTGTCAGAAAGGCATTACATCCCGGACAGCGGTTCGGGTAAAAAAATTGAAGAAACCGGAGAACCGGTCGTTTTATTTTCGGATCAATCCTGCGTTTCATGATGGCATTCTTCCAAAAGCATATATTTCAGATTGGAATATCTCTGTCGTTGATTGACATTTTCAAGCATCTGTTGAATTTTCGTCGGTGTGCTGACGAGAATCAGCAGTTTTTTGGCTCTGGTCACTGCCGTATAGAACAGATTCCGGTAGCTTAATTTTTCCATTTTCCCCAGAATCGGCATAATCACGGCTTCGAATTCACTTCCCTGGCTCTTATGAACCGTAATCGCATAGGCAAGTTCAAGCTGTTCAAGCATGGAAGCCGGATAAGTTGTCAATCTGCCGTCAAAATCAATGATGACTTCATGCGCACGGCGGTTAATTTCCAGAATCATGCCAATATCGCCGTTGAAAATTCCGGTGCCTTTTTCTGTATTATCACTGTTTTTCTTAATCCAGGTAATGTCATAATTGTTTTTTGTCTGCATGACTTTGTCGCCGACACGAAATTCATAGAGACTTGATCTGACCTGTGATGTTTCAGCGTCCGGCGGATTCAGCCGGGCTTGCAGTGCCTTGTTGAGTTCCACCGTCCCAAGCAGTCCCTGTCTGGTCGGTGTGATAATCTGAATGTCCCGTACAGGCGAATACTGATAAGCCTGGGGGAGTCTGGTACAGGCAAGATCTAGTACCAGATCCAGAACCTGCCGAAAATCCGTTCTGTGAAAGAAAAAGAAATCGTTGTCTTTCCGGGAGAGATCCGGCATTTCACCGTGGATGATCCTGTGTGCATTGGTAATAATACAACTCTGTTGTGCTTGCCGGAAAATTTCTTTCAGGGCAATCACCGGCATGCACTGGCTTTCCAGTAAATGCTTTAACAAAGAACCTGCACCGACAGAGGGAAGCTGATCGCTGTCCCCGACAAGAATTAATTTACAGTTTGTCCGTAATGCCCGCAGCAGACTGGAAAATAACAGCACATCCACCATAGAAACTTCATCCATGATCAGGACATCACACTTGAGAAGATTATTTTCATGATGGATGAATTTCGGAATGTCCAATTCAAACTGTACGCCTAATAATCGGTGAATCGTCTTGGCTTCATAGCCTGTCAGATCAGAAATCCGTTTTGCCGCACGTCCGGTTGGTGCAGTAATCAACACACGCTGTCCCTGTTCTTTCAGACAATGAATCATGGCACGGAGCGTTGTCGTCTTACCTGTTCCAGGACCGCCGGTCATCAACAGCATATGATGGGACAGTGCAGAGGCAATTGCCTGTTTTTGTTTTTCTGCATACTGCGTGCCGGTGTACTGTTCCGCTTGGGCAATCAGTTCTTCAATGGCATTTGTTGAAATATCTGAATCCGGGAGCTGTCGGAGCAATCCGATTCTGTCCGTAATGGTACATTCTGCAAGATAATATTCCGGAAGATAGACAAATTCCCGGTGATGCCGGAAAAATTCAATCAGATTGCCGTTTTCCAGTTCTGTCTGATAGGTTTCATAAAATAATGTTTCATTGATTTCCAGAAATTGAATCGTTGCCGTGGCAAGTTTGTCCAGTGGCAGACAAGTATGTCCGAGCAGTGTATTATGTTGCAGTATGTAACGCATTCCGGCAGAAATTCTGCAATGAGAAGTTTTCGGGATGTGCAGGGCATGTGCAAAAAGTTCCGTTTTCTGAAATTCCATGCCAATGGATTCCATACATAACAGATAGGGATTTTCTTCGAGCATTTCCCGGCAGTCCGTTCCTAAGGCACGATATGCCCGGACGGCATATTTTGACTTTATACCATAGCTGTCAAAATAAGAAATCAGATTGCGCAAGGCAAAAATCTGACGGGATTCCCTGGCAATATCGTCGCATTTTTTCTGCGACATGCCGGGAATCTGCATTAATTTCTGCGGTTCCTGTTCCAGAATCCGGAACGTATCCGTGCCGAACATCCGGACAATTTTTCTGGCAAGCGCTTTTCGGATACCCCGGATGATGCCTGAACTGAGATAGCGTTCTATATCAACGGAAGTTTCCGGGAGTTTTCGTTCACAGGTTTCCGCCCGGAATTGTTCTCCATAACGAGGATGATTCTGATAACTTCCCCAGAGTGAAAGGCATTCCCCCTCTTCTGCCTCACCAAGCTCCCCGGTAACGGTCACCAGAATCCCTTCAGCATTCAGCTCCAATACCATGTAGCCATTTTCTTCATTCCGGAAGATGATATGTTCCACAATTCCGGAGATATGCTGATTATCTGCAATATCTGACATGTTTGAAAAATCCCCTTTTTATATTATTATGATATTATTATACTATATGCAGACATGTTTGTCAAGGATTTTTCTGCTGTGCGTCCAGAAATTCCCGGAATTGCGAAACAGAACAAGCCGTGAAAAATTCATGTTCCCGGCTCATATCTCGGCATAGCAGTTCCGCATCCGGATTCTCATCCGGATAGAGCAGAATCATGCACCGGAGCAGACTGCTGTCCATCCAGGCAATCTGGGAAGCATAATATTCCAGGAATGCTTTTGTTGCCGGGAGATGATCGGGAACTAAAATAACAGAAAACGGCATTAACAAATTCTGATTTTCTGCTGTTGGTTTTCGGCATGCAACACCGAACAGCATCAC
>CAMWJT010000175.1 GCA_947174625.1 uncultured Ruminococcus sp. | reverse complement strand
CCATTGGATTAGGTTCGAAAGCACCTGCATATGATTCAAATTAAAAGAATTGAATCAAAAAAGCATTGTCAGAAATGACATTGCTTTTTTCATCCTCAATATCAAGAAAACAGCCTCAACAGCTCCGGTAAGATCAGTCAAAAACTTGCCGGATGCTGTCGTAATGCAGGAAAATCCCTTGCTTTGCAAATGCTTCAATCTGCGTCCGGTCTGCAAGCATGAATCCCTGCATTTCCCGGAGCTGTGGTGTCACATCGGATTCGTCAAAATCCAGGATGAATTTGTAGACATCCACAAAATAATTATCCCCCTTGCTCTCCCGGCGGTAGGTGAACTGATAACCGCCCTGCGCCTGGGACACATCCAGCCCCGTTTCTTCCAGGACTTCCCGGAAAACTGCCTGTTGTGAAGATTCTCCTGCCATGACACCACCACCGGAGACTTCCCACCATCCGGCAGCCCAGTGTTTATCCATTGCCCTTTGCGTAATCAGAAATCTGCCGTCCGGACGACAGACCACGCCAAGGACAGTCAGATGATAATCACCATCCTGCATAGTAAAATCATTTCTCTGCATGGTTCTGCCGGTCAGTTGTTTATTTTTGTCATAAATATCCCAGTACTCCATAAAAAAATTCCTCCTGCATCATAAAATTAAAAAAATTATTTTTAGTATTTTAATTTTATTATACAGGATAATCCTGAAAATTGCAAGAGATTTCCGGAAAAATTTTTGTTGCAACACAGAAAAAAATATGTTATAATAAAATTATAAAAAAATTCAGGAGGCATTGTTCTTAATTATGGTTTATACATTGACATTGAATCCGGCATTGGATTACTGGGTGCAGATGCAGAATTTCCGGACAGGACAGATCAACCGTACGGCTTGTGAGCATCTGGAAGCAGGTGGAAAGGGATTGAATGTGTCCACCGTTCTGCACCGGCTTGGGATCGAAACCACAGCGCTCGGATTTCTGGCAGGATTCACAGGCATGATGGTTTCAGCGCTGATACAGGCAAGCGGAACACCGCAGGATTTTATTTTATTACGAGAAGGCAACACACGGATCAACATCAAATTGCATGCGCAGGAAGAAACGGAAATCAACGGAATCGGTGCGCCGATTGATGAAGAAGCCATGCAGGCGCTGTATCAGAAACTGGATGCTATGCAGGACGGGGATTATCTGGTGCTTGCCGGGAGTGTGCCGGAGAGTGTGCCGGCGGATATTTACTGTCAGATCATGGAGCGTTATCAGACGCAGGAATCCGGAAATTCCAGAATTCATTTTATCGTGGACACATCCGGGGATGTTCTGAAACAGTCGCTTGCCTATCATCCGTTTCTGATTAAACCGAATCATCATGAGTTAGGGGATTTGTTCGGTGTCAAACTCCATAAGACCGCCGAAGTGGTAAAATATGCGCAGAAATTGCAGGATTGGGGAGCGAGGAACATTTTAGTCTCTATGGCAGAAAAAGGCGCAGTTCTGGTCTGTGAGGATGGGGAAATCTATCAACAGAGAGCGTTCCGGGGAGAATTGAAAAATTCAGTCGGGGCAGGGGATTCCATGCTTGCCGGATTTCTGACGGCATACATCCGGACGGGCAGTCTGACGCAGGCGTTAAATTTAGGGATTGCGTCAGGTTGTGCAAGCGCATTCTCCGAGACACTGGCAACCAAAAAAGAGATTCTGGGACTGTATAAAAAATTTCTGGAATAATTGATAAATTATTTAGAATTATTTACCAGTTATTTAAATTTTGAACATCTGAAATGCTATAATTAAAATTGATTATTTAATTAGTTTTAAATGAAAGGAAAATTTTTTTATGAAACAAAATTTCATCAAACCTCCGGTAGAAATTCGCTATCAGGAACAGTTGAATTTTCTCAAAGCCTGGGACGTGACGAACAAAAAACCGGAAAACTGGAAGTTATCTCCTCGTGCCGTCCGGATGTTCATCCTGGGTGGGACGGCAATCCGTCCCGATACCAAGGAAAAAATGCAGATCCAAAAAAAATTCTTTGGCAATGATGCCTTAGTGGAACGCTGTATCATCACGCTTGCCGGCAACCGGGGATTGATGCTTGTCGGCGAACCAGGAACGGCAAAAACCATGTTGTCAGAATTATTGTCTGCGGCAATCTGTGGCAGAAGTACGAATACTGTCCAGGGGACTGCCGGGACAACGGAAGACATGATTAAATACAGTTGGAATTATGCGTTATTGCTGTCCAAAGGTCCTTGCCGGGATGCGCTTGTGCCTGCGCCGTTACTGATCGGCATGGAAGAGGGGATTTTTGCAAGATTTGAAGAAATTACCCGGACACCGGCGGAAATCCAGGACAGTCTGATTTCTGTCATGAGTGACCAGATTCTGAATATCCCGGAACTGGGGGATGACGGATTTGTTTTTGCAAAGCCGGGATTTAATATCATCGGCACGGCGAATACCAGAGACAAAGGTGTCAATGAGATGTCCGGCGCATTGAAGCGCAGATTTAATTTTGAAACGGTCGCACCCGTCCGGGATGTCCGGCTTGAAAAAGAGATTATCCTGAAAGAAGCCTGTGATCTGGCGAAGAACGGCGCAATTGATTGTGAGATCGACACGGACGTTGCAGAATTATTAGCCGTAACGTATCATGAACTGCGTGAAGGCATCACATCCGAGGGGACTATGATTGAAAAGCCGGCGGCTGTAATGAGTACTGCCGAAGCCGTATCAGTCTATTTTCAGACGATATGCCAGGCATGGTATTATGGCAATGGCAGGGTAGAATTACCAGTCCTGACGGAAAATCTGCTCGGCGCAGTCTGCAAGGAGAACAGGGACGATCTGGAGAAATTAAAAGGTTACTTCCACACGGCAGTGAAAGCAAAAAGCGTAAAATTCGGCGGTATCTGGCAGGAATATTACAAAACAGCGTCTTTCTTGAAATAAACCGGAGATTTTAAATCATGCAAGATTATTATAATTTCAAACAAAATCCGGTGATCCTGTTTCCGATCCGGCATCACAGTCCGGTTTGCAGTTATCATCTGCGGCGGTTGATCCAGGATTATCAGCCGGAAATCATCCTGATCGAAGGACCTGAGAACGCCAATGCCTTAATCCCGGTACTGACGGACGAAAAAACACAGCTCCCGGCGGCGATTTATTATTTTTACAAAGACAAGAAAAAATATGTCAGCGAAGATGCCGAAGATTATCATTGTTATTATCCGTTTCTGTATGCGTCACCGGAATATCAGGCAATCCGACAGGCAAAACAAATGCAGATCCCGGCAAAATTTATGGATCTGCCGTACAGTGAAATTTTGATCCATACCCATGCCGCAAAAGGTCTGCGGACGGAGCAGGATCAGCATAATTATGCAGATGATGGCTATCTTGTCAAGAGTGCATTTTATCAACGGCTCTGTGAGAAAACAAATCTGCGAAATTTTGAGGAGTTCTGGGAAAAATATTTTGAAATTGCCGGATTGCGATTGTCTACCCCGGAATTTCTGCACCAGATGTACACCTACTGCGATCTGACAAGACAATCCACACCGGAAGAAGAACTGCAATCCGACGGTTGTCTTGCACGTGAACAGCATATGGCGTACAGGATTCAGGAAGCCATGCAGGATTATCAAAAAATTTTAGTTGTCACAGGAGGATTTCATACACCGGGACTGGAAAAATTACTGCACTCAAAAATCAAGCCTGTGAAATTACATAAATTTTCCGAAGAAATCCAGAATTGTTATCCGATTGCCTATTCTTACGAAGCAGCAGATGCTTTACGGGGGTATGCTTCGGGGATGATGCACCCCGGATTTTATGACGGGATTTCTCTGGATCTGGAAAAATCTGAGAATCAAAATTTAAATAATTTTACGATTTATCGCAGTCATGCGTTGGAGCTGAT
>CAMWJT010000174.1 GCA_947174625.1 uncultured Ruminococcus sp. | reverse complement strand
TTGTTGCGCCGGATGATCCGCTCGTCCTGGGCATGGTGGATGCAATGCAGGCGGAAGGATTCAAGACATTCGGACCAAAAGCCAACGCTGCAATCATTGAGGGAAGTAAAATTTTCTCTAAAGAACTGATGAAGAAATATCAGATTCCGACTGGTGCTTACGAAGTATTCACAGACAGTGAATCTGCGATTGCTTATATTAAAAAACAAAATTCTTATCCGACTGTCATCAAAGCTGACGGTCTGGCATTAGGTAAGGGCGTTATTCTGGCACAGAATGAAGAAGAAGCAGTTTCTGCTGTCCGGGAAATGATTGACGATAAGAAATTCGGCGAGAGCAGTTCCCGGATCGTGATTGAAGAATTCCTGACAGGTCCGGAAGTCTCTGTATTATCTTTTACAGATGGTAAGACCGTGATTCCCATGATCTCTTCTATGGATCACAAGAGAGCATTAGACAATGACGAGGGACTGAATACCGGCGGTATGGGGACAATTGCGCCAAATCCGTATTATACGGAAGAAATTGCACAGGAATGTATGACGAAAATTTTTCAGCCGACCATTGAAGCCATGCAGAAAGAGGGCAGGACATTTACAGGCTGTCTGTATTTCGGATTGATGCTTACACCGCAGGGCGCAAAGGTAATCGAATATAATTGCCGGTTCGGCGATCCGGAAACACAAGTCGTATTGCCGTTATTAGAAACAGATCTGGTGGAGATCATGCTTGCTATTTATGATGGCACGCTGGATAAATTGCCGGTGACATGGAAACAGGAACATGCGGCATGTGTTGTCCTGGCAAGCGGCGGTTATCCGGTCAAATATGAAAATGGCAAAGTAATCTCCGGTCTGGATGAAAAAGGACAGGTCAGCAATTGCATGGTGTATCATGCAGGAACAAAATTTGAAGAAAATCAGTTCCGGACAGCCGGCGGCAGAGTGCTTGGTGTGACGGCAACGGCGGATACACTGGAACATGCGCTTGCACAGGCTTATCAGAGTGCGGAACAGATTGCATTTGATAACATGCACTATCGTCATGACATCGGACAGCGTGCGCTCCGTGCGAAACAGGGGTGATGCCTTGTGCATCCGAAATTAAAACGCTGTTTTATCTGCGGACAATATGCGAATATTTTATTTTTAGTATTCACGTTTTTTTCGGCTGTCTATTATTGGTCAATCCGGCGGCATAATCTTGAGATCGTCCCATTGGAGATTGCGGCATATACGGTTGAGACAGGCGGTTTTGTGTTCATGCTGTTTTCTCTGATCAATTTCTGTAAAATTGTCCGGGAACGCAAGATCATGAAAAGTGCCATGCTGATTTATCTGCTCACAGAAGTGATTATCATGATTATGGATTTCAATGCGGATCAGATTCCGTTTTATGATTCTGCATCTATGGTATTAAATATTGCACATTCGATTTTTTCAGCGGGGATCTGTTTCACGTATCTGTCGTTAGAACCTAAAAATACTTCTCTGGAAATTGCGATTATCATCACGGAAGTGATTATCTTATCCGGCATGTTCGGTGTTGTTTTCGGACTGCATGTCTATGTATCGCTGTTTGCCAATTCGATTGCCTATGTTGTATTTTTTTCGATCATGCGATTTTTATTGTCACAAGAGCGAATCATGATTGACTGTCACGGTGACCGAGCGAGAGAATACAAATTCAAGAGTTCCTTTTTTGATGAATAATAATATTATAAAAAATTGCCCCGGTGAACCGATCGGGGTATTTTTGCAAGTGAGGTGAATTTCATTCAGATGGTGCAGGACAATCCACGTTTGCCGTATCTGAGAGAAAAAACAGCAAAATTAACAGATTCGCCGGGTGTCTATCTGATGAAAAATCAGAAACAGGAAATTATCTATATCGGCAAAGCAAAAAATCTGCACAAACGTGTCAGCAGTTATTTCCGGATGCATGCGGAGCATCTGCCGAAAGTGGAAAAGATGGTTTCGCATGTCTGGGACTATGATTTTATTGTGACAGAATCAGAATATGAAGCATTATTGCTGGAATGCAGTCTGATCAAACAGCATCAGCCGAAATATAATATTTTACTGAAAGATGACAAGGGATTTTATTATATTAAAATTTCAGACGAAGATTATCCCAGGATTACCGTAGAAAAGCATAAAAATCAAGATGGCAGATATATCGCAACGCATACCAGTGCATTTGTTGCCAATCTGATTGTAGAAGAAGTCAACACAATTTTTCAGTTGCCAACTTGCAGGAAGAAATTTCCGCAGACATTCCGGAAAGCAAGACCCTGTCTGAATTATCATATCCGGAAATGTGCCGGGATTTGCATGGGGAATCTGACAAAAGAAGCCTATCAGAAACGGATTGCCCAGGCGATTGAATATATTCAGAAGGGGAGTGCATTTTCTCTGAACAGAATGCAGGAGGAAATGCAGAAAGCAGCGAAAAATCTGGATTTTGAGAGAGCCGCTGTACTCCGTGACCGGATGCGTGCCATGCAGAAAGCCGGTGCTTCGCAAAAAATCCTGGATAATCGCTTTGAAAATGCGGATGTGATTGCTTCTGCGGATAATCAGGATCAAATTTCTGTGTCCGTTCTGATTTATCGTAACGGCAGATTGCAGGATAAATTAAATTTTAAAATTCAGGATTATGCCGGTGATTCTGTACTAGATTCATTTGTGACGCAGTTTTATCAGGATAGAGTTGATCTGCCGAAAATGATTTTATTAGAATCCGGATTTACCAATCAGGAGCTGACAGAAAAAATGTTGTCAGAACGGGCAGGATTCCGGGTTAAAATAATCACACCGAAAAAAAGCAACGGTTTGCAGTTAATCCGGATGGCAAAGCAGAATGCAATGGAAGCGATTGCAATTCAGGAGAACCGGACAAGCAAGGAATTGCTTGCCGTGGAAGCTCTGGGGAAGATTCTGGGCATGTCCAGAGTGCCGAAATATATTGAAGCCTATGATATTTCTAATTTTGCCTCAGAATCCATGGTCGCCGGAATGGTCGTTTTTGAAAATGGCAGACCCTTGAAAAAGGCTTACAAGCGTTTCCGGATGAAAGAACAGCAACAGCAGAATGACTATGCCTGTATGCAGGAAGTCATCCGGCGGAGATTATCACATCTGCATGACCTAGAATCTGACCCGGATTATGATCCGTATTTTGCCAGAAAGCCGGATCTGATTTTATTGGATGGCGGCAAGGGACATGTCCATGCAGTTGCCGGGATTATCCAGGAACTTGCGCCGGATATTCCCGTATTCGGCATGGTAAAAGACAAGAAACACCGGACAAGAGCGATTGCCGGAGACGGCAATGAAATTAGTATTTCCGGGACGCAGGAAGCATTTCAGTTTGTCACAAGAATACAGGATGAAGTGCATCGCTATTCTGTGGCATACATGCACAGTGTCCATAAAAAGAATAGTTTTCGTTCTGATCTGACACAAGTTGCCGGGATCGGTCAGAAGCGTGCGCAGAAATTAATGTTGTATTTCAAGACCAGAGATGCGCTTTGGAATGCAGACTTGCAGGAATTACAGAAAGCCGGGATTTCAGAAAAAACAGCCCAGGCATTATATGTGTATCTGCACCCGGCAGAACAGGCTAAAATGCAGGAAGGAAGTAATTAAGATTATGAGAGTGATTACAGGCAGTGCCAGGGGCATCCGTTTAAAGACACTGGAAGGGATGGACGTCCGTCCGACGACGGACAGAGTGAAAGAAGGCATGTTTTCGGCAATTCAATTTGAGATTCCTGATGCAAGAGTACTGGATCTGTTTGCCGGGAGCGGTCAACTGGGGATTGAAGCATTAAGCCGAGGCGCAAAACAGGCAATTTTTGTGGATCAGTCTGCAAAGTCGCTCCAGGTTGTAAAAGAAAATCTGAAATTAAGCAGTTTACTGGAT
>CAMWJT010000173.1 GCA_947174625.1 uncultured Ruminococcus sp. | reverse complement strand
CCTTTGCACTTGTCAATGCAAATACCTGACAGGAAGGATTTTTTCAGAATGGGTTTCTTAGATTTTTTAAAACAAACAGGCGATTCTGTCAAGAATACTTATCAGAAAATGGATGCCTCTGTGAAAATTACCTGCAAGAAATGCGGTTATGAAGCAAAAGGCTATGAATTAATCGAAAATTCTTATATCTGTCCCAATCCGGAATGCCGGAATTATTACCGGATGAGCGCACGAGACAGAATTGCCCTGATGACAGATAAAAACAGCTTTAAAGAATTATTCCAGGGTCTGACCAGCAGGGACTTTCTGGAATTCCCGAATTATCAGGAAAAATTAAAAAAAGCAGTCTCTGATACCGGCGAAGAAGACGCTGTTGTCTGCGGTACTGCTGAGATTGACGGCAATCCCTGTGCAATTTTCGTCATGAATTCTAAATTTATCATGGCAAGCATGGGGAGCGTTGTCGGTGAAAAAATTACCCGGTTATTTGAATATGCGACAGAACAGAAACTCCCTGTCATCGGCTTCACGGCATCCGGCGGTGCGAGAATGCAGGAAGGGGCAATTTCTCTGATGCAGATGGCAAAAGTCAGTGGTGCTGTCAAGAATCACAGCAATGCAGGATTGTTATATATCACAGTTTTGACAGATCCGACGACTGGTGGCGTGACGGCTAGTTTTGCAATGCAGGGAGATATTATTCTTGCTGAACCTAAAGCATTGGTCGGTTTTGCAGGACGCAGAGTTGTTGAGCAGACGACAAAAAGTCAGCTCCCGGATAATTTCCAGAAAGCAGAATTTTTATTGGAACATGGCTTTGTGGATGCGATTGTGCCACGTACAGATCTGTGTAAAGTTCTGGCAAAATTACTGGTTCTGCATAAAAGGAGTTTCTAAATAGAAGGCAAAAATATAGACAAATATCAATTGACAGAAAAGAATATCTTCAGGATAGGATATTCTCTTGACATAAGCGGGCAGGGTGACATGTGGAAAAGTCCGAAGATACCTAAAATGACCAAATCCATGGTATTAGTTTGTGCTGACTTAAAAGCAGGCGTAGCTGTGGGAAGCCCATACCGGCTGAAATATTACGGTATAAGGTGTAGGGTAAGACCTTAACGGGTACAGTGAGTCGTGGTCCGAACCAAAAAATTGATGATGAAAGGAGAAAGCTGCTTTGAGAAAATTTGTAGTATGCCTGAAAACGCATCTGCAAATATGTACCGTGGGCTACACGGGAATTGACGCCTGTGGACTGTACAAGAACTTGTGAGTAGATTTTGACTTGTCAGAATCAAAAGCATACAGGTTGAAGCAGGAATTTTCTCAATATGGGTATATTTGTCCATATTTTGAGTAGCAGGGTGTAATCATGGATGCTTATGAAAAAATGAAAACTGCCAGAAAAAACGGCAGACCCACCGGGGGGGCATACGTCCGGGAAGTGATTGATTATCCTCTGGAATTGCATGGAGACAGAAGATTCAGTGATGATCTGGCAATTATGGCAGGTGTCGGTTTTCTGGGAGATTATCCCGTGACGTTTATTGCAATGGAAAAGGGGACAGATCTGCAAAGCCGGATGATCCGTAATTTCGGCTGTCCCAAGCCGGAGGGTTATCGCAAGGCGCTCAGACTGATGAAACAGGCGGAAAAATTCCACAGACCTGTGATTTGTTTTGTCGATACGCTCGGTGCTTATCCGGGAGCGGATGCCGAAGAACGTGGACAGGGTCAGGCAATTGCAGAGAGCATCATGGAAATGATGGGCTTGCAGACACCTGTGATTTCTGTCATTATCGGCGAAGGCGGAAGCGGTGGTGCATTGGCACTTGCCAGTGCCAATAAAGTCATGATCCTGGAGAATGCTGTGTATTCTGTTATCTCGCCGGAGGGTTGTGCAAGTATTCTCTGGAAAGAATCCACGCCGGAAAATGTCGCAAAGGCAGCCGAGGCACTGCATATTACGGCGCAGGATATGAAAAATCTGGGGATTGCAGAAACTGTGATCGCAGAGGATTTTGACAATTTTTCTGGGATGTGCGGTAATCTCAAGAAAAAACTGATCGAAGCTGTGGAAGAATTTGCTGATCTTTCTGAACAGGATATTTTAGAACAGCGTTATCGGAGATTCCGGAAATTCGGTGTTTACCACGAAGAAAAAAAGAGCTTTTTCAAAAAAAATAATAAAAAGTAATTTTAAAATCCCCCGTTCCAGAAACGGGGGTTGAAAATTAAATAATTATTTTATTTATTTATTTCATTTTCAGTTCGATCTCAGAAAGAAAGGGTCATGTAGGATGGAAGCATTATATCAGAAATTCAGTACACCGGAATTTGATGCGCAGGGACATTTTGTAAAATTTTCCCTGCATTATGATGAAAATTATAATTTTGCCTACGATGTTGTAGACGAAATTGCCAGACAGGAACCGGAACGACGTGCTGTTGTCTGGTGCGATGAGAACGGACAGGAAAAAATTCTGACTTTCAAAGAAATCAGCGAATTATCTTCCAGAGCGGCAAATTATTTTCTCAGCCAGGGGATTCACAAAGGCGACAGAGTGATGCTGATGCTCAAACGGCATTATGAATACTGGTATCTGATTGTTGCACTGCATAAGATCGGCGCTTTGGCAATCCCGGCAACTTACATGTTGCAGGCGCATGATATTGCCTACCGGATCGAAGCCGCAGATGTGAAAGCGATTATCTGTGCAGAAGATCCGGATCTTTGTAAGCATGTCCGTCAGGCATCCCGGCATGCTCAGACAGATCATGATTTGCAGTTATATACTGTCCGTGCAGAACGGGAGGGATTTATTTTTCTGGATCAGCCGATTGCAGAAGCATCCCCGGATCTGGAGAGAATCCCCACACTGGCAACAGATCCTATGATGATGTATTTTACGTCTGGGACGACAGGCAATCCCAAAATGGCAGTGCATAATCATGCGTATTCTCTGGCGCATATCGTCACGGCGAAATACTGGCAGTGCGTGAAAGACAATGGCTTGCATCTGACGGTTGCAGACACCGGATGGGCAAAGGCATCCTGGGGGAAGATCTACGGGCAGTGGCTCTGCGGAAGTGCCGTCATGGTTTATGAATTTGAGCATTTCAATGGGCAGAACATGATGGATGTGATTGAAAAATACCAGGTGACAACGTTCTGCGCACCGCCGACGTTATTCCGGTTACTGGCAAAGGGTGGTATCCGGAGAGAGAGTTTTGCAAGCGTAGAACATGTCACGACTGCCGGAGAGGCTCTGCAAGAGGAGATTATCAAGTTATTCTATGAAAAAACCGGACTGGAAATCATGGAGGGATTCGGACAGAGTGAGACGGTTGTGATTATCGGGAATTTTGCAGGATCACATCCGAAACGTGGTTCTATGGGCAAGCCGAATCCGTTATATGATGTCATGCTTGTGGATTCTGAACAGAATCCGGTAAAACCTGGTGAACAGGGCGAAATTGTGATTAATACCAGAGAATACATGCCGGAGGGATTGTGTCAGGGATATGAGCATAACGAGATCGCCAATGCCCGTTATTGGAAAAACGGCATTTTCCATACAGGCGATACAGCATATTACGACGAAGAGGGCTATTATTATTATATCGGCAGACTGGATGATGTCATCAAATCCAGTGGCTACCGGATCGGACCATTTGAAATTGAAAGCGTTCTGATTCAGCATGAAGCCGTTCTGGAATGTGCTGTCACAGGTGTTCCGGATCTGGAAAGGGGTCAGCTTGTCAAAGCAACTGTCGTACTGAGAGAGGGTTATCAAGCATCAGAGAAACTGGCGCAGGAGCTGAAACAATTCACGAAAGAACGTCTTGCAAGTTACAAATATCCTAGGATTATTGCATTTATGGATGAGATGCCCAAGACAACCAGCGGAAAGATCTGTTATAAC
>CAMWJT010000172.1 GCA_947174625.1 uncultured Ruminococcus sp. | reverse complement strand
ATATAATATTATGCTTATTTTTAAGAAAAATATGTGAAAAAAGTAGATTTTTATAGAAATACTTTAAAATATATTGACAGATTTCAATGCTTATAGTATAATAATATTATATTGTAGATCAGTAGATCAGTAGATTAATTACATCAATTTAATATTTGGCAAACTTATTGAAAAGTAAGGACGCAAAGCTTTAGAGTCTAAACTTGATTCTGCATCAAGCATGACCGTCAGTTGCAAATAATTGTTTATTTTATTATTTTTTCGTGTAGTTTTCAGCACAGATTTTCTTAAACGATTATTTCCCGAAGAATGGCTGTGTCTTTATCATGAAAGATAACAGTCGTTTTTATTGCAACAGAATTGTTTCAAAAAGTTGCCGAAATTCAGAAAGGATGGGTTATCATGAGAAAACAAACAATCAAGAAAAAAATTGCTTTCTTGTTAGCTTTATGTATGGTATCTAATTTTTCAATCACAGTTGGCGCAAAGGATGCTCTTTCTGGTTTTGGTGTATCTAAAGTTGAAACTCTGGAACTTCCCCCACAGGATGAGGAAGGTGATCCCGATCCATCAGCTCCAGAGGCAACTTCAGAACCAGCTTCAGAACCAGCCGCAGAGTCAACACCGCAAGAGAACCCTGTAAGCAATGCAGGCAGAGTGGAAGTCTCACTCGGAATGGCATTGTTTTTGGATACGGCGGAATTTACTGTAAAATTAACTGGCAGTAATTATCATAATCAACAGGTTGTTTCGTTTGAAAACAAAGCGAAGAATCTTACTGCGGAAGAACTGGAAGAAATGGAAAAAAATGGAGAACTGGAAGCTACAGAGTCTGAAAATGAAGAAACTGCAAGCGAAAGTTCCGGTACAACAAGTGCTGATAAAACTGTTGTTTTCAGTCATCTGGAATCCGGTTCTTACATACTTACTATTACGGCAAACGGTTTCAAAACTTATACACAGGAAATAAAAGTAGAACAGAAGAAGCATGTCTTAAAATTGACAGCCGGTTTCTGTGCAGATTATGACTATGAAAGAGGTCTGATTCATCCGGGTGTCCTCCTGATTGGTGATGTGGATGGAAATGGCTCTGTAGATGATGCAGACAGAAAAGCGCTTGTCAGTGCGATTCATACCGTGAAACGTTTTCCGGAGCAACTTGAAAATTTCATGGCATGTGACCTGAACGGAGACGGTGATGTCAATATAGAAGACTTGATGTTCTTCTCCAAAGGCTATCTGGAAGACATTGACAAACACACGTCGGCGCACGTAGAAGAATATGTCTCACCGGATCTTGTAAAAGTGGATACACCTGCAAATGTAGAAGTAGTAGGTGGCAGCTTTGAAGCTATGATGGAGGGCAAAGGTGAAGTATCGTTCGGACTGAAAGAGGGCGAAAAACTCTCCGAAGACAATCCGATCACGGTTTCATTTGATGTAACTAGTGAAGAACCTGTGCAAGCTGTCGTTTTCGGTGTATCTGAAAAAACACCGATTGAAAAAGCCTATATTGATGTGGATTATGTGGATGAAGATGGAACAGAAAGAACGCTGCAAGTTCCGCTTGTCACATATGAGGCTGGGTCTGAAACTGAATTAGATGCAGAATCTGAAATCACGGAAGAAGAAAATCATCCGGAAATTCATTCCGAAGAACAGCATGCAGATGGCGAAGAACTGTATCCGTCAGAACCGCCGGCTTCGACAGAAGAAACACAATATCTGGCAGAAGTTTCAGGGATTTCAGAAGTTACCAGACGTGCAGTTGAATTTTTGTTACAGGAATCCAATGTAAGAGCGACACTGGATAAAAACGGCAATATCCAGGTGAATCTTGGCAAACAGGTTGCTGTCAAGAAAGTTTCCCTGAACGTAACTGCACTGGCTGTGGCAGAGGGTCAGGATAATAATCTTGTCACGATTGCCAAGACAGAATTTGTCAATGATATGTCGAAACGTATTCCGGAACCTGAATTGAATATCCCCGTAATTACAGATGTAAAAATCGGCAGTGAAGAATTTACAGTCACCTGGAATCCGGAAACTAACGTAACGGGTTATGAAGTACAGGTAAAGCAGAACGGCAAAGTGATCAAAACAATTTCGACAACTTCCAATACGGTCAAAGTCAAAGAAGACAAAGTGATCAAGAATTATGTGACTTATACGGTTAGTGTGAAGTCTGTCAATGGTACATGGAGCAGTGCTTACGGTGCATCCAAAGAGGCGATGCCGTTGCCGACCAAACGTCCTGACAAGCCGGATAATGTAAGTGCTTCCGGAATCCACAGAGGCATTAAAGTTAGCTGGGGTAATATGGATGACACGCAATCTTATATTCTTTACTATAAAAAAGAAGGCGACACGACATTTACAGAAATCCAGAATATTACAACCAACGGCTATACAATCGAGGGACTGGAAGACGTTACAGAATATGAAGTCTATGTAAAAGGCAAGAACACGCTTGGCTTAAGTCCGGAATCCATCCATACTTCAGCAACAACAAAGGATCTGGATCTTGCTGACATGCCGAAATACAACCTGATTAACCGTGATGAAAAAGGCAGACCCAGCAACACACATGTGGTCTCCGTGAAAAGATACGGCGGTGAAATGGTAGACAGTAAGCTTGATACTGCTGGAGATTCGGCATGGGGTGCTGTGGACGGTGCGAAGATTTCTTATTATTCAAAGTCGACATGGGATGACGGCGGATTCAACGGAATCGGCAACAACGGTCTGACTTATACACTGGATCAAGATTATACAATGGATACAATCGGTATCCTGACAACAACCAGTATTGATTATACTAACGTAAGATGCTGGGATTCAAAAGGCAATTTGGTATATCAGCTCAATGACGGCTATAGTAATCTCACTTCTTACAAGACAGATGACAAGGGCAGAGGATATTATCTGCTCAAGTTCCCGAAAGCCATCACAGCAAGCAAAATTCAGATTTCTCTTGCACGTTACTTGGCATCTCCCATTACAATTTCAGAAACGTATTTCTATCATTATGATACTTTGGTAGATGAAGTAATGGATCTGTACATTGACGATCTGCATACGGTTCTGAAAGATTATGTAACACAGGATACCATTGATGAACTGCGTGTCAAGATCAACACACCGGATGAATTCGGTGAAGTCAATCCGAATAAAGCCGCTGCTCTTCGTGAACTGGAAACAGCGGAAAAAATTCTGAATGCAAAATCCATCAGCAGTGCAGTAGAAATCCATACCGGTATTACAACCAATGACGTAGGACGTGGATTCTCCGGACTGAACGCATGGCAGCCGCTTGGTGTTTCCATTGGTACGGGTGAGGAAGTCACCATCTATGTGGGAAGCAACAAAAAGAAAACTGGTGACAGCACCAATTTACGTCTGATTACAACGCAGTATCATTCCGAATCCAGTGGTGTGACTTTAGATGGCGCAAATCTGAAAGTCGGCGCAAATACGTTTAAATTATCTCAGGGTAAATTAGTCGGTTTTGAGTCCGGCGGTGCGCTGTATATCCAGTATCAGGGCAACAGCAACACAGACGAAAGATACTCCGTGCGTGTGACCGGCGGTTCAGAAATTCCGATCCTGGATCTGTATCGGGTAACGGATGAAGCAGAACGCACAGAAAGAGCTGTTGCTTATATCAATAAATTGGACGAATATGTTCCGACAATCGAAGCAAAGCACAATGAAGTGCATAAAGGTTCTGGCAACAAGAAATTAGATTATAATTTTGACAAACAAAATTGCATTTTAGGTGCATCTGATATTCTTTTGGATACAATGATGATTTCTCTGCCTGCACAGCAGATGCTTGCCGGAACTGGAAATGGCACTGCGGAAGAACGTGCCGCAAAGCTGTTGCAGTCCATGGATGCAATGGAAGATATGATGTATCTGTTCTATCAG
>CAMWJT010000171.1 GCA_947174625.1 uncultured Ruminococcus sp. | reverse complement strand
AATAATATGTACCCGTGTCGCAGCGGGGAAGTTACGCCTGCGGAGTGTTGTGCCAGGTAGAGACACGCTGAAACAGGAATAATTTTATAAATTTAAAATTTATAAAATTGCAGTAACGGCAGGAGAACATGCAGATTCATGAACTCGTACCTGCTCCGGATTCCAACAAGCCCGTCAAGCGTGTGGGCAGAGGTCACGGCTCAGGCAACGGCAAAACAGCCGGCAAGGGTCACAAGGGACAGAATGCCCGTTCCGGCGGCGGTGTCAGAATCGGTTTTGAAGGCGGACAGATGCCGCTTGCAAGAAGAATCCCGAAGAGAGGCTTCAACAATATTTTTGCAAAAAATTATGCAATTGTCAATGTCGGCGATCTGAACAGATTCACGGAAGGCACTGTAGTAGATGCAGAACTGCTCCGTGCAAGCGGTCTGATCAAGAAACTGTACGACGGTGTGAAAATTCTGGGCGACGGTGAACTGACTGTGAAACTGACTGTAAAAGCAGCAAAATTCACAAAGAGCGCACAGGAGAAAATTGAAAAGGCAGGCGGAACAGCAGAACAGGAAAGCTGAGGTGAACTGAATTGTTTCAGACACTGAAAAATGCGTGGAGCGAGCTGGAAATACGTTAATAGTTTATCTATACGCTGATTATGATTATTATTTTCAGAATCGGCGGTGCCATCACAGTGCCGTTCCTGTCTCTGTCTGCTGTACAGAGCTGGATGGCAACCAATGCAACAGATGGTAATTTCCTAGAGTATCTGAATATCCTGACCGGCGGACAGTTGTCCAAAGCAACGGTATTTTCACTCTCAATTACACCCTATATCAATGCGTCAATTATTATCCAGCTATTGACTTATGCACTTCCACCCCTGGAACGATTGCAGGAGGAAGGCGAAGAGGGACGAAAGACGCTTAACAAGATCACGGGCTATGTTGCGCTTGTACTTGCTCTGGTCATGTCCATTGCTTATTATCTGACGCTCCGCAACAGTGCAAACGCTGTGAATTATACTTCCGGCGCATACGGTTGGTTTGCCGCAATTGTCATTATTGCGTGCTTTACCGCAGGCGCAAGCTTTGTTGTCTGGATGGGCAACAGAATTAATGAAAAAGGCATCGGCAACGGCATTTCCATTTTATTGTTTGCCGGTATCGTTGCAAGATTTCCCACAGATGTCGGAACGCTCTGGAGTCTGTTCACGATGGATAAAGCAAAGTATTTCTTTGTGGATCTTGTGATTATGGTGATGTTTGTCTTCATGATTGCATTTATTGTCTTCATGAACGAGGCAGAGCGCAAAATTCCGATTCAGTACGCAAAACGTGTCGTAGGCAGAAAGCAGTACGGCGGTCAGAATACTCATATTCCGATCAAAGTCTGCATGAGTGGTGTCATGCCGATTATCTTCGCCATGTCCTTCATGTCTTTGCCGGCGACCATCAGCATGTTTGTCAAACCCGTAGACTATATTGAGGAAACCACAGGTTTCTGGGATAAATTCTATTTTCATTTTGTTAATTTCTTCCGGACGACGAGCTGGGGTTATGCAGTTTTGTATTTAATCCTGATTGTAGCATTTAATTATTTCTATGTTGCAATGCAGTATGATCCGGTGACCATTGCGAATAATCTCCGCCAGAGCAACGGCGGCATTCCGGGCATCCGTCCGGGCAAGCCGACAGCGGATTATATTCACAGAGTATTATCCAAGATCACACTCGTAGGCGCTGTTTTCTTAGGCGTGATTGCAATTCTTCCGATTGCGCTCGGCTGGTTTGATCCCAGTCTGCAGTCGCTCTCTATGGGCGGTACGTCAATTTTGATTGTCGTGAGTGTGGCACTGGAAACAGCAAGAACACTGGAATCTCAGCTGATGATGCGTCATCACAAAGGATTTCTGGGTTAAGTAAGGAGGGCGATTTTACGATGAATCTGATTTTACTCGGTGCGCCTGGTGCAGGCAAAGGCACACAGGCAGAGGCAATTTCCGAAGCACTGAACATTCCGCAGATCTCTACGGGCAATATGCTCCGTGAGGCTGTGAAGAACGGTACGGAATACGGTCTCAAAGCAAAAGCTGTCATGGAAGCCGGCGGTCTGGTTTCCGATGATATTGTTGTGAACATTCTGAAAGACAGAATTGCGCAGGATGATGCACAGAACGGTTTTATTCTGGACGGATTTCCGAGAACGGTTCCGCAGGCAGAAGCACTGGATGCAATGGGTGTCCGGATTGACAAGGTTGTTGAAATTTTTGTACCGGATGAGACGATCAAAGAGAGAGTTTCCGGCAGAAGAGTCTGCGAGGGATGCGGTGCGTCTTATCATGTACAGTACAAGCCCTCTAAAACAGACGGTGTGTGCGACAAATGCGGTGCAAAGACGGTGATCCGCAAGGATGACCAGCCGGAGACCGTGATCTCACGTCTGGAGACTTATCATAAAGAAACAGAGCCGATCAAGGCTTATTACGAAAAACAAGGCAAACTGGAAACTGTCATCGGACAGGAAGAAGTTGCCGATACCAAAAAGCTGACACTCCAGGCAGTGGGGGCTGAAATTGCATGAGCAATATTACAATTAAATCCAAGACAGATTTAGAAAAGATGAGAATCGCCGGACGGATTGCCGGGAGAGCGTTACAGCTCGCCGGGCAGTCTCTGAAGCCGGGCATGACGACCAAGGATGTGGATCAGATCATTTATGATTATATCACAAGCCAGGGCGCTGTGCCGTCCTTTCTTGGTTATGCCGGATTTCCGGGCAGTGCCTGTGTTTCTGTGAATGATGAAGTCATTCACGGGATTCCGGGGTCAAGAAAATTAAAAACCGGCGATATTGTCAGCATCGATGTAGGCGCTTGCATCAATGGCTTTCACGGTGATACCTGTGCGACGTTTCCAGTCGGCAGGATCTCCCAGGAAGCGCAGGATTTGCTGGATGTGACAAAAGCATCTCTCTATGAGGGCATTGCAAAAGCTCTTGTGGGTGCGAGACTTTATGAAGTTTCCGGCGCAGTGGAACAGTACTGTGCGTCCCGTGGTTACGGGATTGTACGGGAATATTGTGGACACGGTATCGGCAGGGATCTGCATGAAGCACCGGAAGTCCCGAACTATGTGCAAGCCGGGCATAAGGGTGTCCGTCTCCAGGCAGGTATGTGCATCTGCATTGAACCGATGATTAATGCAAAGGGCGATGCAATCCGTGTCTGCAAGGATGGTTGGACAGTGCGAACCAGAAGCGGCAGTTTATCTGCACATTTTGAGCATGCCATTGCCGTTACGCAGAATGGACCTGTGATTCTCACAGACCCGACGTAATTAAATTATTATAATTATGAGACTGCAAATAGGCATGATTGTGCGTGCCATAGCCGGAAAAGAACAGGATCAGTTTCTGTTGGTCACGAGACAGGATGGAAATTTTGTCTATCTGGCAGACGGAAAGCACAGAAAAATAACACAGCCGAAACGCAAGAATCCGAAACATGTCCGGGCAACCGGAACCATTCTGACACAGAAAGAATTGCAGAGCCTGACAGATCTGGCATTGCGTCGGATATTGCGGACATATCGGGAAAGCGAACTGCAAGCATTGCAAGCACTGCAAGGAGGCGAATGAATTTGTCGAAAGAAGATTTGATTGAAGTCGAGGGTGTTGTACTCGAAGCACTGCCAAATGCCAATTTCCGGGTAGAGCTCCCCAACAAGCATGTCATCCTGGCACATGTGTCGGGAAAATTACGCATGAATTACATCCGTATTGTTCCGGGTGACAAGGTCAAGATTGAAATGTCGCCGTATGATCTGACCAAAGGTCGGATCACATGGAGGGCGAAATAAGGAGGAATTTTCATGAAAGTAAGACCTTCCGTAAAACCGATTTGCGAGAAGTGCAAGGTTATCAAGCGCAAGGGAAAAGTC
>CAMWJT010000170.1 GCA_947174625.1 uncultured Ruminococcus sp. | reverse complement strand
ATATTTCTTGAAAATGACTTCGCCGTCATTGCTTGTGTAGATTTCGAGCGGATCGCCGTCACTGACAACATTGACACTGAGAATATCACTCTTACTTGTGATGATTCGGGTGATTGGCGACTGAATTGTTAATTTCCCAGTGCCGTGTTTAAAATTTACCGGAGTCCCTGCCTGTTCGGTCTGGAGTTCTTCCGGAATGCCTGTTTTCAGCAATTCATCAATATCAGCTTTTAATTTGATATCTATATGGTCAATATAAATCGTAATTTTATCCACGATAAAATCAATATCTGCTTTAGTGAGTGCTTTTTTATTCAGGATATTATCAAAGACTTCTATTACTGTTCTTGCTGTCCGGTTCAGACTGACAATCATATTATGCTTATCAGCGACAAGCTGTATCTGATTTTTCAGTCCCTCAATGCGGAGTGTCAGTTCGTCAATCTGTTCCTGATGGAGTTCTTCAAGCAAATCTTCACGCTCTGGATGTTTTGCCAAATCCTTGACATGCTGACGATTTAACATTTTGATTTCTGTTTTTATCTCCTCTATCTGCTGTTCCAGTATCTGAATGACATTCTTGCTGGATGAGGTTTCTGTTTTTTCTTTATCGATAGATTCCTGCAATCTTGTGAGCATGGATTCTGAATTATCACGGACTTTCTGGACATAACTCTTTAACAGTTCGTCCAGCATATCTACTCTTGTATGATGAGAAGTACAGCCTTTGATACCTCGTTTATGATATGTTCCGCACCGGTAAGCCGGCGGTAAATCTCCTCTGCTCATGGAGAACATAGGACTTCCACAGTCTCCGCAGAACAGATGCCCCGAATAGACATTATCATATTTCTTGACACCTCTATAATTGGAAACGCTTCTTGTTTTCATCTGCTCCTGTACATTAGAGAATAATTTATAATCCACAATCGGCATATGATTATTTTCAAATACAAGATGTTCAGTTTCCTGTAGTTTCATGTCACCACCATTGATTTTCTTACGGCGGTATTTTCTCTGCCTGAGTGTACCAATATAGAAGTCATTCGTCAAAATACTGCTGATTGTGACAATGCTCCATTCTGATTTAGACTGTATTTTATATTCTTCTCCATTTTCTTCCTTACGGATTTTTTCCGCTGTTCTGGGTGTAGGAATGTGCTTGTCTGTGAGATAATTTGCAATGCGCTTATAGCCCCAGCCTTCACTATAGAGTTTAAATATTTCCCTTACGACTGCTGCTGCCGGTTCATCAACGATAAATTTCATGCTCTTACTATTTAGCATAATATAACCGTATGGCACAGCACAAATCCATTTGCCCTCTTCCTGCCGGTGTTTAATGACTGTCTTGACTTTCTTTGATGTATCTGTCACAGGCATTTCATTCACTAAAAACCGGAACTGAATTGCCATCCAGTCATCAGAAGTCGGATAGTCTATTCCATCACCAATCGAGATAATTCTCATTCCGGCATCTCTTAAATCTTCCAGTTCAACAAGTCCCTTGCTAGTTCTTCTTGAAAATCTGGAAAAATCTTTTACAATTAAGATGTCATATTCTCGCCGGATCATTTTCTTCCGGAGTGACTGATAGCCCTCACGCTGTTCAAATGTATAGCCGGAACGGTCACGGTCTTCATAAAAATCAAGTGCCGCTTCCGGGAATGTCCTGCCGACATAATCTGCGATGATGGCTTTTTGATTCTCAATAGAAGTATTATCTTTGTCCAGTTCTTCATCTACAGAGATACGACAGTATCCGGCTATTTTTAATTCTTCATTCATAGAATTCTCCTTTCTGTCAATGTTAAATGGAAATGATATATTTTCCATATTATCATTGTACCACACTATCTTTCAAAAGTCAACTGGTAAATCTATACTAAAATCACTGTTCACGTATGTACAGAGTGCAGAAATTTTCTGCACTCCTGAATCTTAAAGATTCATTGTTAACAGATTTTCCGTGCAGTCAAACAGATCATCTTCTCCGGAGAGAAAGAATGCTACCCTGCATTTTTTGCCTGCCTGTTTCTGTTCAAGAATACACTGTGCAAGTTCACTCCGGTCATATTCCTGCTGTTCCTGCTGTGTCATCCACACTTCAATATAGCCCTTTTCCTGTCTGTCATAGATCTCCAAATTTACCAGCCTCCCTTTACTATTTTCTGCAACAGTTCACTCCTTTCATTAGTATGGTTCGGATATTTCATGAATATCACATGTCAGGGAATTCTTTTTTTGTTCTGAGAATCAGTTCATCAAGATTGATTTTTCCTTTTGTCCGGCGGACATTATTTACAGCATCTTTTCTGATTCTTTCAAGTTCCTTTTCGTTTACCTGGAATTTGTCTGCTGTCAATGCAATCAGCATTTCCACTTCTACAGCATAGCGGAACAGGCCTTTTGATAGTTTCGTGATGCCATCATCACTTGCTTTCGTAATGCACGCTGCAAGTTCCGGGACAAGAATTTCTGATCTTGATGAAATATTTCTGGTTGCAAGGAACAGTTTCAGGGAGGATTCAATCAGTTCAGAACGATTTTCATAATCACTTTTTGATAGATAAGCATCACATTCTTTGAGTAAATCCTTGCTGATACTGATTCCGGTTCTGATTTTTTCATCACTCATTTTCATCAGCTCCGCTGGAATTTGACTGCATCTTCGTGGCGAATCACTCCGTTGATTTTTCTGACTTCCTCTACGCACATGGCTCGGAGCTGAGCAATTTTTTCTTCATCCAGTTCACAAGCTGCCGCCTGAAGATGCGTGATTGCTCCGACTTCAACTGCCAGTTTGAACAGATTCCGGCTGATTCTATACTCTGAACTTTTAACAATTGCATCAATCACAGAGGTAAGAATGGTCGACAGATACTGTGTTGAATATTCAGAATTACTGTCCAGATAGCCAGTATAAAACTTGACTGCATTCTCAATATACTCGCTTGCTGACTTGCAGTTGTCCTGTTTCATATGGGCTTCAATCAGTTCTTTTGTTTCCGGATAGAGCCAGACTGCATTTCTTTCTTTTTTGCTCATGATTATCCTCCTTTGCTGTAACACAGTTTCAATTGTATCAAATCGCCTGAACTTGTCTGTTTTCGTGAATCAGGTGACTGTAGCTGTAATATCTGACTTTCTTACCGTCACCCAATACGAATTTTTATTATTCCCGAAATGCGGTCGGCTTTGCCGTCCGCTGTGAAGGCTGGGTTTACCCAGCTTTAACCTGCAATTTTCTCTCTGTTATGATTTTTGACCTGTTTTTAGAATTTTCTGACTGACCGGAATACTTGTCAACGGTTATCTTGCTCACAAATCGCTCACGTTGGCTCGTGTGGCGTTCAGTAGTCAAATATCGAATAAACTATGCTATTCTCTGAATAGGTGTCACAAAACGCCGACACTAGCCTTAATTGTCAAATCAGCAGTTTTGACTTGTCCAATATGACAACACTCATTGATTTTCCTCCATTGTCACGGATACTGGTCGTGTTTCTTCCGTTGTATCTGATAAGAATGTTTTCATCTGCAAGTTGCCGGATCAACTGATTCTTTGAAATTGAAAAGTGTTCGCCTTGCTCTGCACATAGCTTTCTGACTTCAGAATGAACTGTATCAGCAAGGAGATAAAATTTTGATATATCTTCCATGCCGATATAACCTTTTCCTCTTACTTTGATTGACTCACCACGCTGTTCGACATAACATCTGCCACTATCAAGTAAAGTTTTCAGTTTTTGAATGAACTTGGCAGTTGGATTTTCGTTATCTGTTATCTCAACAGTTTCAGAAATATTTTTCAGGAGTATCTCATCCAGTTTGATTTTGTAATTCTCTGCTGCACTGTTGTTCAGAACGGTCTTCTCACACAGGAATATAGTCAATCCACTTGACAAGAGGAATAAAAAATGATATAATAGAGATATGA